>NZ_AENZ01000036.1:0-699 GCF_000183485.2 Alistipes sp. HGB5
CCGTTTCCCGCAGGTCGTCGTTCAACGTCGGAATAAGGATCGTACACTCGGCATCGGGTCGTCCGAGGAAACATTTCACCTTTACCGATGCCTCCACGCCGTCCCGGGCGTAGGTCTTGAAACGGTAGTCGTAACCCGCTACCGCAATCTCGAATTTCTGATTCTTCATATTCGAAATGGATTTTAGTTTGACATAAGGCCGGCGAATACCCACTATGAAAGTGAGAAGCCGGCTTCGGGGCGGGATATTCAGCGACGGCACGGACAAGGCAAATTTTTGAGGGGCGATACGACCCGAAGGGTGGAGATCGTGCCGCAAAAATTTGACGCCGGAACGTGTCCGGCGCTATCTTGCCCCGAGGCCGGCGTTCACAAAGGGATTTTTAATTATTATTCGCGCTGTCTCAAAACAAAAAGAGACTGCTGCGGATGCAGTCAGTCCCTTTCGGTTAGCGCACCGTGAACTGCGGTATCCGGGAGAGGGTCTTCCGCAGCTTCCGGCGGTAGAAAAGTTCAGTAAGCGCAAGCAACTCGTAGGTATCGTACATCATCTGTCCGTTGACGGTACGGGCGCGGATCATCCGCTTTTTGCGGCATTGTTCGAGCTGGTGACGGTCCAGACCCAGCACCTCGCAGACCTTGCGGGCCGAGAGGAACATCGGGCGGTCGCTGTGGCTCAACAGGTGTTCGAAAAGCAGT
>NZ_AENZ01000035.1:0-64784 GCF_000183485.2 Alistipes sp. HGB5
GTTTGCGTCCTCTTCCAGCGAGAAATAGAACCACGACTGCGGACAGAGGACGACCTCACAGCCCTGCCGGGTGGCCGCACTCACGGACTGCGGTTCCCACGGCCGCCACCACATGACCGTAGCACCGGGAACGGCTCCGCCTTCCAGTATCTCGTCCCAGCCGATCATGCGGCGTCCGCGGGCTTCGCAAAAGCGCTGCATACGATGCATGAACCACGCCTGCAGAGCCGCTTCGTCGGGCAGCCCTTCGGCACGCATACGGGTCTGACAGTCGGGACAACGTTTCCAGTTGCTCTTATCGACCTCGTCGCCGCCCATGTGAACATATTCATAGGGGAAAAGTTCGAAAAGCTCTTCCCAGACACTTTCGCAGAACGCCAGCGTCCGGTCCTTGCCCACGCACAGCGGCGAGGAGAAGGATTGCCCCCACGAACCGCGTCCGAAACAGGCCAGCCACGGATAGCTGTCGATGGCCTGCAAGCAATGGCCGGGCATGTCGATTTCGGGAATCACGTCGATACCCCGAACCGCGGCATAGGCCACCACCTCGCGGATATCCTTCCGTGTATAATATCCCCCGTAAAGCGTGTCGGCGCCATCGGTCCGCAGCCGCCGGACGGGAAGCAGGAAATCGTCGTTTTGTTCCCGCGCCGCGCGGCCCATACACAACGTGTCCTGCCGGTTGAAAAGCCGCCATGCCCCCTCTTGCGTGAGTTCGGGATAACACGGAATCTCAATCCGCCAGCCCTGATCGTCGGTCAGATGCCAATGAAATTTGTTGAGCTTGAGCCGGGCCATCTGGTCCAGCAGCGTAAAAATCTCCTCTTTGTCGAAAAAGTGCCGGCTCACGTCGAGCATCACGCCGCGCCATCCGAACGCCGGCCGATCGGCGATCTCCGCATAAGGAATCTTCGCTCCGCTTCCGGCTTTCGCTGGCAACAGCTGCCGCAGCGTGGCGATGCCATTGACGACGCCCCGGTAGGAACCGCCCCCGATCCGTACGCCGGCGTGCGTCACCGACAGGCGGTACCCTTCAGGCGGCAAGGCGGCCGAATCGAGTTCCAACACGATATCTCCCCGGTCGCACCGATCTACGGCGACAGTGCCATAAGGCGCCAGCACCTCGTTCACGTAGCCGGCCGCGGCGATGAGAACCGTATCGGCGATGCCCAACTGCAACCGTTCAGGGAGCCGGTAGGTCCCGTCGCCCCATATCGTTTTCTGCGGAGCGGGAATCAGCACGGGCCGTTCATCCGGCGCAGGCCCGGTGCAGGCCATGAGCCACATTCCCACAGCCAACGCAGCATAAATGCGAACAAGTGTCATGCGCCCGGTCACGATCAATTGCCGTTTGCGGCCGTTACACGTCCGTTCCTGCGCAGAGCCAGCGTATCGCCGTACTGAGTCTGCAGGCGCACCAGCTCATCCGTCATTTCCCGCCGGGGCGCAGCATATTCCGGCAGGCCGTAAAGGTTCCGCAGTTCGTGCGGATCTTCCTGCAGGTCGTAAAGCTCCCATTGGTCGATGTCATTGTAGAAATGGATCAGCTTCCAGCGGTCGTTACGCACGCCGTAATGGCGCCTGACCATGTGTTCGGCCGGATATTCGTAGAAATGGTAGTACAACGAGCGCCGCCAGCCAGCAGGATGTTCGCCCCGCAGCAACGGCAGCAGCGAAACACCCTGTATGTCGTCGGGCACGGCGACTCCGGCCAGTTCGAGGAATGTCGGCGCATAGTCGATATTCTGCACCATTTCGGCGATGTCGCCGCGGACACCGCCCGGCAGACGCATCACCAACGGCGTGCGGAACGACTCCTCGTACATGAAACGCTTGTCAAACCAGCCGTGCTCACCCATGTAGAAACCTTGATCGGAAGTGTAGACCACCAGCGTGTTTTCGGCCAGCCCCGACTCGTCGAGATAATCCAGCAGGCGACCGACATTGTCATCGAGCGATTTCAGTACTTTCATATAGTCACGCATATAACGCGTGAATTTCCATTGAGCCAGTTCTCGGCCCTGCGGATTGCGGCGGTAGAAATCCTCGATCAACGACGTATAGAATCGGTCCCACGCCGCCCGCTGTTCGGGATTCATCCGCCCGACAAACGCTTCGTAGGTGCCTTTCAGGCGACTCCGCTTATCGGGCCGCCACATTTTGAGGTCATAGATCAGGTCCATGTCCTTCATAATGCTCATCTCCTGCGCTGCGGCGGCCGGACGCCCCTCGTAATCATCGAAAAAAGTATCGGGAAGCGGAAAGTCCAGCTCTTCGTAAAGCGCCAGATTGCAGGTGTCGGCCATCCAATTGCGGTGCTGGGCCTTATGATGCACCAGCAGGCAGAAAGGTTTCTCCGGATCACGCCCCGAACGCAGCCAATCGAGACTCTTGTCGGTAATAAGGTTGGTAATGTACCCTTCGGAACGCACCGTATCACCTGTCTGGCGGATAAAATCGGGATTGTAGTAATCGCCCTGTCCGGGAACGATCTCCCAATGGTCGAACCCGGTGGGCAGACTTTCGAGATGCCATTTGCCGACGACGGCCGTTTCGTATCCGGCCTGTTGCAACAGCTTGGGGAAAGTCTGCTGCGTATTGTCAAAGACGCAGGTCGTGTTGTCGTAAAAACCGTTTTTGTGGGAATGCTTGCCCGTAAGCATACAGGCGCGACTGGGACCGCTCAAGGAATTGGCGACGAAACTGTTGGTGAAACGCACGCCCTCGGCGGCGATGCGGTCGAGATTGGGCGTCGAAGCGTAACGCGTATCGTAACAGCTCATCATTTGCGCCGTATGGTCGTCGGTCATGATATAGAGGATGTTCATTGGACGGGCCGGCGCTTCGGACTGCCGGGCGCATCCCGTCGCAGCGACGGCGGCCAGTCCGCCGAGCAGAAAGAGTCTTTTTTCCATATTCCAGTAGTTTTTATCGCTGAAAAAGCGCAGGGGCGTATTGCAGGGCCCCTGCGCTCCATTAACTCGGTTCTAAATTAGCAAAAAAGAGCGAACGGAACAAGAGTTACATATTGTCCATGTCGGGCGCCCATTCCAATCCGGTCGCAGGGCCGTAAGACTGCGGGTCCCACAAGTCGCCGGCACGCGAATATTCGCATTCGGCGGTATTGCCGTTGCCAGTGGCGTCCTCAAACGTGTACCCATGGCCTTCGTTCATCTTCCAGTAGCCCAGCAGGCCTTCGCTCTTGGGATCGACGTTATTCACGTTGTTCTTGAGCTGAGTGGAGGTGCGGGCCACGTTCCACAGGCGCACTTCGCTGAACGAGATGGTCGTATTGCAGTAGCTGGGCTGCGGCAGCAGGGCAAAATACTTGAACGTAACGGTATTGCGCGGAGCCGATTTCTGTACGACCTGCTCACCATCGAGGTAAAGGCTCGTCGCAGCGCCGTCGAAGACGATGGCCACATGCTGCCACTTCTTCGCCTCGCAGGGCGTCACGGCAGTTTGGCCGGGCTGGGCCATGGTGTTCATCTGCATCCAACGGTTCACCACATCCGAAGTGGTGGACGAAGCCTCGAAGCGGACCCACATACGGTTGTTGATATTTCCCTCGCCGTTGTCGAAACCGACGATCATGTAGTTACGGGCCGTGAACTCCTCTTTGTACATCTTGAACTCGATGGTATAGGCATTGAAGGTGATGGGCGCATCCTTCATGTTCAGCATCACACGGTTCAGTTTGCTGGAGCCTCCGGTCCGGTATTCGCTATTGAAGATCGGAACGGGAATGATCTTCTTTCGCTCGCAGACGATCAGGAAATCGGACGCATCGCCCAACATCTTCATACCGCCGCTTACACAGCGCAGCGTCACGGGCAGAGCGTAGACAGAACCCGAATCATCCATCTCTTCGGAGAAGGGCAGGATGTCGATTTGCGCAGGTGCGGCAGCCACTTCGCCGGCCGGAACTATGACAGGATCGGCAGGCAGTTCAAAACAGGTTTCCGGCAACTGTACGTACGAAGTTCCGTTAAGTGCATTATAACGCTCCAGCACGTCGGGATTCATCTCGAAGCGGAAAGCGGTCTCTGTATCGCCCTTACCGCCCAGACGAACGGTAAGCGAAGTCTTACCGCCGTCATCCTCGACCTTGACGGTCGTACTCGACGCTTTCTGAGCCTCTTTGATATAGGCGGCATTGTCGAGCGCACCGAGATCGGCATTGTCGCAGCCGGTAACGAGCCCGGTCAGCAGCGCACCTGCGAATAAGGCCCGGCAGATGCGGATATTCAGCATATTTTTCATAATCTCATTCGGTTTTATTATTGCTGGTCGTCAGCTTCCGTTCCGCCCTTTTCCAACTTGTCCATGGCGTTGATGGCGGCGCGGAAATATTTGTAACAGTCATTCTTGAAGTCGTTCTGCATCTGGTAAGCGCCGATGCCGCCCTTGCGAAATCCGTTGGCCGGCTGCCAGAGCGCCATGGCCTGCAGCGAATTGGTGTAGGTCCCGTCCGGAAGGCGACAGCTCGTTCCACCGTATTTCCACATCGCTTCGGGTTCGAAATTCTCGGTAACAAGAGTGCGGTTGGTGATGGTCTCCTCGTCGATTATGTCACCGAAGGCGTTGACCAGCCCGGCCAAACGGTAGGAATCCAGCGAAGACTGGGCTGTCAAAGCGTATGTCTGCAGAATATAGTAATCAAAGCATTCGATTGTCTCCTTAGGCATCGACGACACCAGTCCGTCAACGATCAGCAGTTTGCCGCTTCCCGATTTCGGACCGAGACGTTTGGAGCATTCATCGACGAACCACGTCGTACGCTGCGAGGGGGAGGTGCCGGCATAGATATCGCCCTGCTGGGACTGATTCATCACGATATTGCCGTTGTGGTAAGACCCCAAACCGGGTTCATAGTCGAGGTCGAGACCCGTATAACCGTATTTGAGCACCTCGTCGACCAACCCGTTGGCGTATTTGCGGATGGCCGCCTCGATCTGGGCGGCATCTGCATCGTCCGTCCAGCCCCAATACTCGCGCATCAGGCGCACCTGCTCCCATGTATCCTCGACACCGGCGGTCACCTCTTCGGGCGTCGCCTTGGCGCCGACGTTGGTCAGCAGGATGGTCACGACCACGTCGGTACCTTTCAGCTTCTTGACCTGAACAACCTCTTCCATCTGTTCGGGCGTAAGGGAAAAAGTCGCCCAGTTGGCCACCAGCGAAACGCTGTCGGGAATCCCCATCAGGCTGGTCGCCGTCGTGGCCCCCGTGGGGTCCCAGCCGCCGAACCAGCCGAAGGCGATTGGATGGCTCTTGTCGGCTTTCCATGCACGCAGGTTCTCGTAATAGGATGCGGGCTTGTGCTGCGTGAAGTCCCGCGCTTCGGGTTCGGTCCAGTCGCTGCACGAGACAAAGGCCCCGGCCGCGAGGACCGCTATCATCAGGGAAATTATCTTCTTTTTCATATCACACTTGGTATTTTCATTTTAAGGTCTTATTTCTTCGCCCACCACACATCGGTGCCGTGCAGGTCACTGCCGCCGAGCAATTCGACGCCCTTGAGTACGTTCTCGCGGTTGTTGTCGTACTCCGACTGGGGATAGTGCAGGCGGCGCATCCCCTTGCTGCTGTCTACATTGCCCCACATGCCGCCGCTCAGGTTGTTGACCACCTGCAACAGGCGGGGATAGCCCGTCCGGCGCACGTCAGCCCATGCTTCGTGGCCGATCATATGGTTGGCGATCCATTTCTGGGTGATGATGCGCACCAGTTCGTTGCCGTCGTCAGCCCATTTGACCGATACGGCCGTACCGAAATCCGAAACGTTATGCTTGTTGCGCGGATCCGCATAGGAGAGCGCGGGAGCCGTTTCGGAAGCGATATAAGTCTCGTACGAAGAGCCGTTTCCCCAAAGTTCGAGCGAGGTTTTGACACCCGTGTTATAGAGGTTTTCGGCCGTGTCGCCCATCGTCCAGCCCAGCAGAGCGCCCTCGGCGCGCAGGAACCAGCTTTCCGAAGCGTACATCACCGGCACGGGGTCCTTTTCGGCGAAGAGCGGATAAGAGTAGGTCGCATAGTCGGTCGGCGTCACATTCTGAATGCCCGCACGCACACCGACGTAGATCCCGTCGTAGCCCGACTTCGAAAAATAGGAAGCCCGGCGCGGATCCTCGTAGGCGTTCATGTACATCACGATGCTGGCGTTCGACCGCAGGTCCTGCCACGAAGTACTGGTCGCCTGCGTGTAGAACGGATTCTGACGGGAATCGGACGAGAAGCTCAGGTTCTCGGCATTGGCGTCTATCAGACCGTATGTAGCCATATCGCGCACAGCCTCTTCGGCGATGCGGCGCGCTTCCGGCTCCACACCGCTCATGCGAATGGCCATCCGCAGTTTGAGTGTATTGGCGAAGCTCACCCACAGCCGCGAATCGCCCTTGAAAGAGCTGATATCGAAATCGCGCATCAGAATGCCGTCTCCGGCCGACGCGAACGTGTAGAGCGTCTCCATCGCCGCATCCAGATCGTCGATCATCGCCATGTAGACATCGCGCTGGCTGTCGTAAGGCACCGAGAAGGTGCCGTTCTGCATCTTCGAATAGGGAATCGGACCGTAGGCGTCGGTCACGCGCAGCATGGCCGCCACGCGCAGGATACGGGCCAGCTGGTAAACGGGACCCTCGCCGCCGGTCTGGGTCTCGACCTTGAAGTAATTGCCGTAGAAATTGGCGAATGTCTGCTCGAAAATATAGTCGTTGAATTTGTCCGACGGATTGTAGGTAGCGATGTTCTGTCCTTGGTAGGACTTCACGGCAGAGGCGTAACCGCCCAGTTCGTCGGCCACAAGCACATCGTGCATCTGCGAAGCATTGACCTGAAAATGGGTGACGAACTCCATCATCGCGGGAAAAAGAATGCCCACGCCGACGTTGTCGCCATTCAGGTCGTCGTCCGACGGGCGGAAAGGTTTGGTATTGTAATCTTCGAAATTACCGGTGCAGGCCGCGGCGGCGAGCATGGCCACACAAGCCGCAAAACGGCCGAACCGACGAATTATAGTGTTTGCTTTCATCTTGGTCAGGATTTTAGAATTGTAACTTCACAGTAAATCCGATGTTCCGCAAGCTGGGCAGCATGAAGTAGTCCACGCCCTGCAGGAAGTTGTCGGCCGTCGAGGGCGTCAGTTCGGGGTCGAACGGAGCCTTGTTGTAAATCATCCACAGATTACGGCCCACGAGAGAAATGGTCATTGCCATCTTCTGACGGAACCAGCGCTTGGGCAGCGTATAGGCCAGCGACAGCTCCTGCATACGTACGTTGGTCGCATCGTAAATGTAGTATGCGCCGGCACCCGTGCCGGCACCGATGGTCTGATAGTAATTCTGAGCGTCGACCATGCCGTTGTTTATCCGCACGCCGCCGGCCTCACGGGCTGCCGCCGAACGTTCCGAAACGCCGTAGTAATCGAGGAACGCCTCGGTATTCGAAACGACAGAACCGCCCAGACGGGCCGCGAACATCACATTCAGGTTCAGCCCCTTCCATGCGAAGCTGTTGCTCCAGCCGATATTGCCCTTGGGCAGCAGGCTGGCGACCTTGCGGCGCTCGGTGGTGGTCAGTTCTACCTTGTTGGTCTGCGGATCGACATAAATGTTTCCGTTGAGGTCGGTGCGCAGTTCGCGGTTGATGTAAAGGTCGCCCATCGTGCCGCCTTCGTAGAGGATGACCTGCGGCGAACCGGCGTCGCCGAGGGTCGCCTTCTCCAGATAGGGCATATCGATAGGCTGTCCGTCGACGGGGCTGATGACGCCGTTGGCGAGCCTGATGATCTTGTTGCGGTTCATCGTGTAGGTCACGCTCGTGTTCCATGTGAAGTCACGCCACGTATTATGGTAGTTCAGCAGCATTTCGAGACCCGAATTGCGGACCTGACCGGCCTGCACGAGTACCGACGAATAACCCGACGTGGACGAAGGGGTCGATTCGAAGGTCTGGTTGAAGGTATCCGAACGATACCATGTAGCGTCGAAGTTGAGCTTGCCGCCGAAGAAACGGGCATTGAGACCTACTTCCCACGATTTGGTCTTCTCCGGCTTGAGGTTCTCGTTGGGGAAGCGGTGAAGCGAGTCCCATTCGTGCGTCTGTCCCTTGTAATCATAGTAGGGTTTGGTCAGGTAGGCCGCATAGGAAGAGCCTACGGCCGAATAGGAACCGCGCACCTTGAGGAAGGAGAACCATTCCGGCATATCGACCATCTCGGAAACGACGGCCGAAAGTCCGACCGAAGGATAGAAGAACGACTTGTATTTCGAGAAGGCGAGAGCCGATTCCCAGTCGTTGCGGCCGGTGACGGTCAGGTAAAGCATACTCTTCCACGCCAGCTCGACGTTGGCGAAGATGCTCTGCGACTGAATGTGCGAACCGTCCTCACGCTCCTTGTAGTTGGTGGTCGATATATTGGTAATCGAGAAGAAGTTGGGAATCTTGCGCAGGTCGCCACCCCAGCCCATGAAATCCATGCGGACGTCCTTGAGCGACGCACCGACATTGGCGCTCAGGTGGTAGTCCCCGGCGAAGGTAAGATCGATGTTGGCGATGGCATCGGCATAGATCTGACGGTCGTTACGCTTGATGATCGAATACATACCCTTCTCGCCTGCGAAGTTGGTGTCGGTGCCGGCATAGCGCTTCTCGGTAATGTCCATATCGGCGTTATCGACCTTGACGCGGCCCGTCACGTCGAGCCAATCGGTTACGTCGTACTTGAGGTTGGCACTGAGCATATAACGACGCTTTTTAGTCTGGTTAATCATCTTATTCATGATCCAGTAGGGGTTCTGGAACGACATGTCGCCCGAACCGTAATCCCATGCCTGCGTATAGAGGTTGCGCGATTCGTCCCAACGCTGGTAGAGACGCACGTTGTCAAAGTCGTCGCCGCGCGGAAAGAGATAGAGCGCCGGCAACGGGTTGAAGTATTTGCCCGCTGCGATCATGTTCTTGTTGTCCTGCAGGATGTAGCTCGCACTCAGATCGACGGTCAGCTTGTCTTTGAGGAACTTGGTGACGTCGCGGAACGTGAAGTTGTAGCGGTTGTAGCCGCTGTTGGGCAGGATGTTGCGGGCATTGGTCGTCGCGGCCGAAAAATAGGTCTGATGCTTCTGCGTACCCGTCGAGAAGGTCAGGGAGTTGTTGACGTTCGACTCCGTGTTGAAGAATCCTTCGGGATCGAAGCGGCGCAAGGTTTTGTCGCCCCAGCTCTGGTAGGACCCGGAAACATTGCCGTAGGTATTCTGGAAGCGGGGCATCACGAAAGGCGACGAGAAGGTGGTGCTGTTGGAGAAGGTCACCGACGTTTTGTCGGCCTGTCCCTTCTTGGTGTTGATGAGCACCACGCCGTTGGCAGCGTCCGAACCGTAGAGAGCCGCGGCTGAAGGGCCGGTCAGTACCGAAATCGACTCGATGTCGTCGGGGTTGATGTCCGCCACGCCGTCCGACCCCATGTAATTGCCCTGCAGGCCGTCGTCATTCGAGCCGAAGCTGACGTTCGACATCGGAATACCGTCAATCACATAGAGGGCGTTGTTGTCCTTGTAAAGCGATTTGGCACCGCGCATCACCACGCGGGCCGCGCCGCCGACGCCCGCCGCCGAGGAGTTGATCTGCACACCGGCGACCTTGCCGTTGAGGGCGTTCATGAAGTTGGCGTCCTTAACCGTAACGATGTCCTCGGATTTCACCTGCTGGACGTTGTACGAGAGCGCCTTTTCCTGACGTTTGATACCGAGGGCCGTCACCACCACGTTATCCAGCGCGACGGCCGATTCGACCATCGTGATACGGAAATCGGCGCGGCTTCCCACAGCGATCTCCTGCGGTTCGCAGCCCAAATAATTGACCACGAGCACCGGGTCCTTCACCGAAGCGGGAATCTGCAGTCCGAAACTGCCGTCGACATTGGTGCTGATACCGATCGTCGTACCTTTGATAACGACCGACGCGCCGATAATGGGTTGTCCGTGTGCATCGAGCACCACACCCGCGACATTGCGCAGGGATGAGGATGCCGCCGCATCCGCCGAACGCTTCGAAAGAATGATGTTCGAACTGTTGATCTCATACGTCAGATCGGTGCCTGCGAGCATTTGCGCGAGAGCCTCGGCAACCGGCTGTTCGCGCACCTGCACGCTGGCCGTGCGGTCAACGCTGATATTCTTGTCGTAAATAAACAGAAATTTGGTTTGTTTTTCGATCTCATCCATTATCTGCGTCATTTTCACCTGTTGCATATCAATAGTCACACGGCCTGCCTGCGCCCGGACGGTCCCGGCGGCAAGGCACAAAAACGCAGCAAAAAGGGAGATTATCAGGTTCTTTGATTGCCTGATACTTTTTTTCTTCATATCTTTGTAGATTAAAGGATAATAGTTTTGGTTAGTCGCAAATCATGCGAGAGACCGTTGTCCTTTCCGCCCGGAACTGCTCCAACAGTTTCGGGCTTCCTTTTCCGGGATAACGGCAAAAGATAGAATGCGGGATTATCTCATAGGCAGGCAAAGTTTTAAAGTTATACGTTCGGTCAGTATATGGTTATCGTGCTGGTTTCTTGGTCGTATGCGTAGTGGAAAGAGCAACTGCGCTGCAGGATGCGCAGGGCGTGTTCGATGCCGTCCGAAATACGGATCTTACCCATCGCTTCAATATCGGGCATACGGTCGAGCTTCACATCGAAACGCACGCCGTAACAGTGTTCGAACCGGTGGAGTATATCTGCAAAACTGCGACCGCTCACCGAAATAAGGCCCTCGGCCCAGAGATATTCGTTGGGATCGTCCGACGTACGGAGCGACAGTTGCCCGCCGCTCAACTGCACTTTTTCGTGGGGTTTGAGCACGACCTGCTGCTGCGGGTCGGCAATGGAACTCACCCGGACGCTGCCGCGCATGAGCGCCGTAGAGAATACATCGTGCCGCTCGTCAGCATTGACGTTGAAGCGCGTGCCGAGCACCTCAACCTTACAGGCGAACGTCTCAACCACGAACGGCCGGCGGGTGTCACGGCTGACATCGAACAGCGCCTCGCCCGAAAGCCGTACCTGCCGGGAATTTCCTGCGAAAAGCGACGGATATTCGATCTCGGCCCCCGAATTGAGCCACACATTGGTACCGTCCTGCAGCGTGAGATTGATGCGCTGTCCTTCGGGCGCAGCCACGCGGGTCATAAGATTCGCCCAGCTCCGCTCCTTATAGGAAACATATCCCCAACCGATGCCGACGGCCAATATAACGACGGCCGCCGCCTGTACGGCATACCTCGTTACACGGCGCCAATTCAGCAGACGGCCGCGCGCGGCCTTTTCCTCCGGAGCGAACAGCAGCAATGCATTGTACATTCCGCGTTCGCGGTCGAAGATACGCCGGTTTTCCTGATCGGCATCGAGCCACTCCATCAGACGCCGCTGTTCGTCGGAGGTGGCTTCGCCTTTATAAAAACGATATAAGGTTTCTTTTTCCATATTACGACACGCCCGTTCCGGGGCTTTACATTAATAAAGCACCCCGGCGGCCCGGTTTCCCGGAAAAAAGAACATTTTTTTTGATTTTATCGCAGAATGCGCTCCAGAACGCCTGCGGCAAGCACCAGTGGCAGGTAATCACGCAGGACTTCGCGCAGTTTTCCGAGCGCTTTCTCAAGCTCGGTCTCCACACGGCGCTCGGTGATCCCGCACTCGGCCGCGATTTCGCGGTAGGACTTGCCGTGGATGCGCCGGGCCGTAAAAACCTGCCGCGTCAGTTCCGGCATTTCAGCCATGCAATCACGCACCAGTTTCTCGATCTCGCCGGCAAAAAGGTGTTGAGGATCACAAAGCTCCAGCGAGCGGATATTCTCGCTCACCACGCGACGCTGAAGGTCCCCCACTTCGTTGTGGACCCGCATCCGCACCTGCAGGGCCCGCAGGTAATTCAGGCATTTGTGGCGTATGGTCGTGAGGATATAGGCCGCGGCATTGCAGTCCGCATCGAGCCGGGAGCGGTTTTCCCAATAGTAGATGAAAGCATCCGTGACGACATCCTCGGCGATGAGCCGGTCCTGCACATATCCGACGGCAAAACTTTCGAAACGGGCTTTGTAGCGTTTATAAAGCTCGCCGAACTCGGCCTCCTTATGCAGGGGGGGGGTAATGACGTTGCGGTCTTTCATCGTGGGATTGCAAAATTCAATGGAGTAAAAATAGCTTATTATTTTCAGACTAGAAAACCCGGTTCCGAAAAAGTTGCCCCCAAGAATCTCCGCCGGCCCCCTCCCCGACTGGATAAAGCGGCACGGAAGGTTCCTGATTTCCGCCTGAAATCGCTGAATGGCATGCGTCCGTCCCCTTCCCCGTCCCATTCTTATATATATGATAACCGCTTCCGGTTCGTCCGGCGAAAAAAAGCTGCGGCAATCCGCAGTCAACTGCAAAATACCGGCTATAGGCCCGGATTCTGCCGATGAAAAAACGCTGCGGCCGGAATACCGGAGAAAACGATATGCGGCTGCAGACGGAAGCCTACATCTGTAAAAAATTTGCGAACCGGAATAAAATAATTAAATTTGTAATTACCCTTATGCGATCTAAGGGCCGATCCATGACAAAAAAAAGAGCACAAATAGCGTTCGACGACGTTCTCCGGCAAGTCACCGAAGGGAACGAAGAGGCATTCCAGCAACTCTACCTGCACTATCACGACCGGCTTTTCCAATTCGCACGCATGTATCTGCACCAGCAGCAGGCGGCCGAAGACGTCGTTGCCGATCTCTTTTTTCAACTGTGGAAAAGCCGCGGAATGCTCGGCGGCATCGAAAACTTCAATGCCTATATCTACCGCGCCGTGCGCAACAGTTGTACCAACTACCTGCTGAGCGGCTACCGGAACCGTATGTCCGGCTTTACACAGGTACAACTGCAGGTCTGCATCGATCCTGCGGTCCCGGCGGACGAGGCGGTTGACTTCCAACTGCTGAACAGCGCGCTGACCGACGCTGTGGAACAGCTCCCCGAACGCTGCCGCATCATCTTCAAGCTGGCCAAGGAGGACGGCATGAGCCACCGAGAGATCGCCGCGGCACTCGACATCTCCCCAAGCACCGTCGAAGGACAGCTAGCCATCGCCATGCGCCGTCTGAAGGCCGCCGCAGCCCCTTTCCTGAAAAAAATCTGAAAAAATCGCAAATCGGCTTAGTGGTTTCTCAGGTCCGTCTTGTCTTATTTGTAAACGGACAATAGACGGAACCCAATGACTGATTCGAAACATACGAACGACAACAATTCATTATTCACCCGTATTCAGGTAAAAAGTCCTTGTGCAGACGAGCGTTACAGCGCAGGGAATTCCTTCGCGCGCCTGATGACGCGCATCCACGCCGACGCAGTCAATAAGGCTCGGCCGGAGCGCAACTACACCAAAGCCTACCGCATCTGGCTGGCCGCGGCATCGCTCATGATCGTTTTCCTCACTTCCGGCTGGCTGGCGACCGCCCTGCGTCCCGCACCCGAAATGCTCATCCGCAACAACGCATGGGAAAAGGTGGAGAACCTGACGCTTGCCGACGGCACGCAGCTTACGCTCAACCGCGGCGCACAACTGATCTATCCCGAAAAATTCGCCGGCCGGACCCGCGAGATATTCCTGTCGGGAGAAGCCTATTTCGACGTGGCACACGACAAAAAACATCCTTTTATCGTTCGGGCCGGGGATCTGAAGATCAAGGTGCTGGGTACGAAATTCAATATCGAGGCCTACCCCGATTCGGAGACCATCACCACCACGCTGCTGGAGGGTTCCGTCGAAGTGGAGAGCCGGCTCAGCCGAGAGTGTATCCGCATGGTTCCCAGCCAGCAGCTCTCGTATGATATTCAGAGCGGCGAAATGAAACTCAGCACGATCTCCGACTCGAAAGAGCCCGTACGCTGGAAAGACAACGTCTGGGTGCTGCACCAGACGCCGTTCACACAAGTATGCCACCGGCTGGAACAGATGTTCAATGTCAAGATCGTGATTATGAACGACAAGTTCATCGGGAAGAAATTTACCGGAGAGTTCCGTTTCGGGGATTCGCTGGAATCGATCCTCGAAGTCATCCGAATAACCACACCGTTCACTTACGAACGCGAGGAGGATACGATCATCCTCAAATAAAAACCGAACCTACTGCAAACAACCTAAAACCCGAACCTGCCTATGAAATAAGCCTGTCATAAAAAAAACACGGGAACCTCTGCCGAAGTTCCCGCTCCCTTAATGAATCAAACACAAACCCGGCGGGCCGCTACCCGCACGGATCTATCAATCCATCAATCAGTAAAGGTATGACAAATTTTGATAAGTTCAAGACTTATTGCCGAAAATTTTGCGTTCAGACCCGACTCGCTGTTCGCATCAGCCTGTCAATTACAGCAATAACAACTTTCGCCACACAAGCCGCCGCGCAGAATAATCCGCAGGAAATACGGCTCGACTTCAACGATGCGGCGTTGTCGCAGGTGCTGAAAAGCATCGAAACGCAAAGCCGCTACACCTTCTTCTACAACAACGACATCGACGTAACGCAGAGCGTTTCGGCGCACATCGCCAGCAGCGACATCAATTCGGTCGTCACGGCCGTCCTCAAGGGAACCGACATCGCCCATAGGATTACGGACAACCGGGTAGTCCTGTTCGTGGGGGGGGGTGACGCCGCAGACGATCAGGAGCGTTCGATCTCCGGCAAAGTCACCGACGCGGCCGGGCTGCCGCTGGTCGGCGTGACGGTTCTGGTCACCGGCACCAATTTCGCCGCCGTGACCGACGTCAACGGCGGCTATACGGTCCGAGTTCCGGGCAGCGGAGCCGAAATCGTCTACTCCTATATCGGCTATCAGAGCCAGCAGCGGATCGTCGGCTCGCAGACGGTCATCAACCTTGCGCTGCAGGAAAGCACCGCAGAGATCGGCGCGGTCGTGGTAACGGCGCTCGGCATCAAGCGCGATCAGAAATCACTGACATACAACGTACAGCAGATTGCGGGCGACGACATCAGCATCGTCAAGGACGTAAGCGTAGTGAACAGTCTGGTCGGCAAGGTGGCCGGCGTGCGCATCAACCAGTCGTCGTCGGGTACCGGCGGTTCAACCCGCGTGGTAATGCGCGGCGCCAAATCGCTCTTCGGCGACAACAACGTGCTCTACGTACTCAACGGCATTCCGATGATGTCGCTCCGCTCGACCCAGTCGGACAACTATTACGAAGGTGCGGGCGTCGGCGACAGCGACGGCATTTCGAGCATCAATCCCGACGACATCGAGTCGCTGTCGGTGCTGACGGGGGCTTCGGCCGCAGCGCTCTACGGCAACCGCGGCGCCAACGGCGTGATCCTCATCACTACCAAGAAAGGCAGTGCGGACCACTCGACGCACGTCTCCTACTCCAACAACACGACCTTTTCGAATCCGTTCGTCACCCATCAGTTCCAGAACACCTACGGCCGTCAGTCGGGCGATTTCAAAAGCTGGGGCGAGAAGCTCGGCAAGCCCTCGTCGTACGACCCCAACGATTTCTTCCAGACGGGTTACAACACGCAGAACACCGTCAGCGTGGCATCGAGTTCGGAGCGCAGCCAGTCGTTCGTTTCGGCCGGTTCGGTCAATTCGCGCGGTATCATTCCCAACAACGAATATTCGCGTTACAACTTCACGATCCGCCACGGACGCGAGCTGGTCAAGGACAAACTCGAACTCGACACCGACTTCTTCTTCACCAAGAGCGAGTCGCAGAACGGCGTGGCGCAGGGACTCTACTACAATCCGCTGCTGCCCGTTTACCTATTCCCGCCTTCGGAGAATTTCGAGCGTCTGAAGACCTACGAAATCTACGATTCAGGCCGCAACTTCGCCACGATGTATTGGCCCTACAGCAATACGGGACTCGACGCCCTGAGCCAGAACCCCTATTGGATCACCAACCGCAACATGTTCAACACCACGCAGAACCGCTATATCGTCAGCGGCTCGCTCAAGTGGAAGATCACCGACTGGATCAACCTTTCGGGCCGTATCCGCATGGACCATGCCGACACCGACTACGAGCGTAAACTCTACGCATCGACGCCGGGACTGTTCTGCCAGTCGAAAGGCCATTACCGCGAGCAGAAGATGACCAATAACGCGCTCTACGCCGACGTACTGCTCAACATCGACAAACAGCTCAGCGACGATTTCCGCCTGACGGCCAACATCGGCGCCAGCCTCTACGACGAAAAATACGACATGATGGGACAAAGCGGCAACCTGCTGCGTCTTGCCAACTTCTTCCACGTCAGCAACATCAACATGTCGGACCCGACGACCGAAATGACCCGTGAACACATCCGCCAGCAGACGCAGGCCGTCTACGGATCGGTGCAGGTAGGCTTCCGGAATTTCGTTTACGTCGATGCGTCGGTCCGCTCGGACTGGTTCTCGACGCTGGCCGGCACGCCCTCCATGTCGTCGGTCTATCCTTCGGTCGGTGCATCGCTGATCCTCTCGGAGCTGATTCCGCAGAACAAGATCCTCAACTATTGGAAAATCCGCGGCTCGTACGCCGGCGTGGGCAATCCCCCGTCGCCCTACCTGACCTACACCTACATTCCGCTGGAGGACCAAAACATCAGCACCGACGGTTTCGCTGCCGCTTCGCACCTCAAGCCGGAGCTTACCAAATCGTTCGAGATCGGTACGGAGCTGCGCATGTTCAACAACAAGCTGAGTCTCGAATTCACCTACTACAACACCAACACCCACAACCAGCTCTTCAAGTATGAGATTCCCTCGTCGTCGGGTTACTCCTATGCCTACGCCAACGCCGGCAAGGTCAATAACCGCGGTATCGAGCTGAAAGCGGGCTTCAACCAGAACATCGGTCCCGTAAAATGGGAGACGACGCTGACCTACACGCGCAACCGCAACGAGATCAAGGAACTGCTCGACGAATATGTGACCGACCCCGTAACGGGCACCACGGTCAAGGCGCCGCAGGAATTCATCGTTTCGACGGCCGAGTCGTACCGCATGGTGCTGACCAAGGGCGGCACGATGGGCGACATCTACGCCACACACCTCAAGCAGGACCCCAACGGCTACATCTATGTGAACCCAATGACCAACGGCATCGAAATCGAGCCTAACTCCTATGTCAAGGTCGGCTCGATAGACCCCAAATACACGCTGGGATGGCACAACTCCTTCTCATGGAAGGGGCTGAACCTCGGATTTTTGATCGACGCCCGCGTCGGCGGCGTGGTCGTGTCGGGCACCGAGGCGATGATGGACCAGTACGGCGTATCGAAATCGACGGCCCGCGACCGCGACAACGGCGGCGCGATCGTCAACGGCGGACGCATGGACGCCAAGACGTTCTATTCGGTAGCCGCCAGCGGCACCACGGGCGTACTTTCGAACTACGTCTACAGCGCGACCAACGTCCGCCTGCGCGAACTGTCGCTGAGCTACACGCTCCCGGCACTGGCCCGCGAACGCCTGCGCATCACCCTTTCGCTCATTGCCAACAACGTGCTGATGCTCCACAACGAGGCGCCGTTCGATCCAGAACTGACCTCTAACACCGGGACGTACTATCAGGGCTTCGACTATTTCATGCCGCCGTCGCTGCGTTCATGGGGTTTCGGCGTAAAAGTTAATTTCTAAATCAGGAGAGACAGGTTATGAAAAAATTACGCAATACGATCGCTTGCGGAGTTGCGGCACTCGCACTCTTGGCAACGGGCCTGACTTCGTGTACGGGCGACTTCGACAATATCAACACCAGCAAAGACAAACCCACCCCCGAAGACGTGGACCGCGACAACGCATGGGCGGCGTTCATCCAAACCATGCAGCGTAACGTCTTCGCCGAGGGCGCCAACGCCTACCAGCTGGCCGACAACCTGCTGGGCGACAGCTATGCCGGATATTTCGGGCAGGCGCAGGACTGGGACAGCGGCAGCAACTCGACCTGCTACGCCTTTCCCACGGCCAAATGGAAGGACGAACCCTACAAGCAGGCCTACAATAACGTGATGAGTTCATGGAACATCCTGCGCCAGAAGGTCGATTCCGCATCGGTGGTCTTCGCGCTGGGAGAGGTGGTCAAGGTGCAGGCCATGCACCGTGTGACCGACATCTACGGTCCGCTGCCCTACACCGCCTTCGGCAAAATGTCGAGCGGCCTGCCCTACGACTCGCAGGAGACCGTCTACCGCACCTTCATCAAGGAGCTGGACCATGCGCTGAAAACGCTCAAGGCCGCATACGAAGCCGATTCGGGCGCGAAGCCCATCGCCGACTTCGACGTGGTGTTCGATTCGGATCTGGAAAAGTGGATCCGCTTCGCCAACTCGCTCAAGCTGCGTCTGGCCATGCGCGCACGCTTCGCCGCTCCCGGCGATGCCCAGACTTGGGCCGAGGAGGCCGTAAATTTCCAGTTCGGAGCCTACAACATCGGCGTGATGACCGACAATACCCACTCGGCCCAGCTGCTCACCCGCACGGGCATCGGCTTCTCGTACAAACACCCGCTCGAATACCTATGGGGCGAATATAACGAATGCCGCATGGGCGCAACCATGGAGAGCTACCTGTCGGGATACGGCGATCCGCGTCTGGAAAGCTACTTCTCGCCCGCCGAAAAGGACGGCGCCTACCACGGAATCCCCAACGGCATCATCTCCAACCCCAAGGACTACCAGTCGCTGGCCAGCTGTCCCAAAGTGGGCTTCACCTCGCCGCTGACATGGATGTGCGCCGCCGAAGTCTGCTTCCTGCGGGCCGAGGGTGCACTCCTCGGCTGGAACATGGGCGGCACGGCCGAAAACCTCTACAACGAAGGTATCCGCACGTCGTTCTCCCAATGGGGCGCGCCAAATGCCGACAAATATCTGTCCGACAGCAAAAGCACTCCGATGAAATATCCCGGCTTGGGGCAGGTCGGCTCGATCGAGAGTCCGAGCAGCGTCACCGTCAAGTGGGCCGCCGACGGCCGTGAACTCGAACGCATCATGGTGCAGAAATGGATCGCACTCTACCCCAACGGACAGGAGGCGTGGAGCGAAATCCGCCGTACGGGTTACCCGAAGGTATTCCCCTCGCAGACCAACCGCAGCGGCGGCGTACTGCCCTCCGGCGCGACGATCCGCCGCGTGCCCCTGCCGCAGCAGGAGTACGACGGCAATGCCGAGCAGGTGGCCAAAGCTGTAAATGAATTCCTCGGCGGCAACGACAACTGCGCGCAGAAACTCTGGTGGGATGCCAAATAAATTACGAACCTCAAAAAGTCTGAAAACCATGAACAAACTCATAAAATTAGGATGTATCGCATTGGCAGGCACCCTGTTGTTCTCGTGTGAGACCGATCCCGAAAAACTGGAGATTGTCAAGCCCTACCCCAAGTCGGATCAGTACTACGCCGATCTGCGCGACTATAAGAACAGCGACCATGAAATCGTCTTCGGCTGGTTCGGAAACTGGAGCGCCACGGGAGCCTCGGCGTCCAACTACATGAAATCCCTCCCCGACAGCATCGACATGGTCGGTCTGTGGGGCGGCTGGCAGACAATCACCGAAGCCCAGCGTAAGGATATGGAGGATTCCCAGCACAAGCGCGGTCTGAAAGTGATCGCCACTTCGCTTTTCGACGGATTCGAAATGGGCGTGGCGCCCGACGGCGCGACGGCGGCCACCGAAGAGGAGATGCTGGCCTACTGGGGCTGGGAAGGTCCCTACCGCTCATACGGCAACGACAACCTCACGGAAGGCAATATCGCGGCTATCCAGCGTTTTGCGCATGCTTTCTGCCAACGCATCATCGACAACGGATACGACGGACTTGATATCGACAACGAGCCGAACATCGGCACCGGCAAGAAACCCTACGGCATATCGGGCTTCCCCAACCGCTACAAAGTCTTCATGGATGTCGTAGTCACCTATTTCGGCCGCACTTCGGGCACGGGACGCATACTGGCCATCGACGGCGAGCTGAACGCCAACATGCCCCGCGAATTCGGCAAGTGTTTCGACTACTTCATCTCGCAGGCGTACGGATGCAGCGGCGATTCGAACCTCGACGGACGTCTGCAGAGCTGTGCCAACTACTTCTCGGAGGTTCCGTTCAAGGACGTTGCCCGCAGGTTTATCGTTACCGAGAATTTCGAGAACATCACCTACCGCACCAACGGCGGTGCCAACTACACGACCCGCGACGGCGAGTCGATGAAATCGGTGGCCGGCATGGCGCAGTGGCAGCCGATCATAGACGGAGAAAAGGTGATGAAAGGCGGCTGCGGAACCTATCATATGGAGTACGAATACCGCAATCCCGAACCTTACAAGTTCCTGATCGAGGCGATACAGATTCAGAATCCCGCCCGGAAGTAATCGTTTAACGGACAAAAAAAGAAATTGCCATGAAACTGAAATATAGTTTATTCGCACTGATCGCATTGGCGGTCTCAGGCTGCCAGAAAGCTCCGGTTTACGACGATGTGGTCTACATCGCCGGAGCCGAAGGCGAAGTCCCCACCCTGTCGCTCACACTCGACGACCAGTTTCCCAAAGAGCTGAGCGTAAAGGTCTCGTCGTCGATCGTCGTCGGACACGACACCAAAGTCCGGCTCGTAACCGACCCTTCGAAAATCGAAGAGTACAACACACAGTACGGTAAGAAGGGCGTAATGCTCCCCGAAACGAACTTCGTGCTCAAGAACACCGAACTGACCATTCCAGCAGGTTCGTTTTCCGCAGCCGAACCGCTCGTAGTGAGCGTAACCAAAGACGAAGGGCTTAAGGAGGGCGTCAGCTATGTCATTCCGCTGAGTATCGAAAGCGTGGACGGCGATCTGAAAGTCAAGGAGGGATTCCGGACGGTATTCGTCGAAATCGGCCGTATCATCATCGGCCCGGCTGCCGACTGTTCGGGCAGCACCTATTTCAAGGTCGATTTCGCCGAGGGCGAGCAGGACAAATACGACATCTACAACTTGGGCGAAGTCACTTACGAAGCCCGCATCAACCTGCAGCGCTGGGGCGGCTGGTGCAATACGGTGATGGGCCTCGAAGAGAACTTCTGCCTGCGTTTCGTACAGGACGACTTCAAAGGTCAGCTGCAGCTCTCCGGATGGGGCGGCACACTGATGGTTCCTACGGGCGGAATCGCCGTGAGCCTCAACAAGTGGACGCATGTGGCGGCCGTATTCGACGGTCCGAACAAGAAGGTGAGCATCTACATCGACGGCGTACTCGCCTGCTCGGCCGACACCAACAAGACTTCGCTGGACCTCACGCAGGTATATCAGGACGACTCGTTCCGCATCGCCAATTCGTGCAACGACGGCCGCCAGCTGAAGGGTTACATCAGCGAAGCCCGCGTATGGGCCAAGGCTCTCAACGGCAACGACCTGAAGAACAACATGTGCTATGTAGACCCGGCGACGGACGGCCTGCTGGCATACTGGCGCTTCAACGAAAAAGCCGACGGCAAAAAGGTGGAAGACGACCTGACCGGACACGGATACAAGGCAACCTACTCCAGCTCGGCCATGAAATGGGTGGACAACGTCCGCTGTCCCGAATGACGACCGACGTAATACGAACAACAAACAAGCTGCCTTTTCGGGCAGCTTGTTTATTTTTCCGATTTCCGGCTTCGGATTACTCGAAGCGGCCGCGCACCCGGAGGTCGCACAACGGACTGAGCGCATCGCTCACCAGCAGTTCGACATGCACGAAGTAATTCCCGCTCCCGGCCGTGCGGCCGTCCACGCGCAATACGAACGTTTTCGCCCGGCCCGCCGCAATCTCTTCGCCCGCCGCAATCTGCCCCGTCACCCCTTCGGGATATTTCACCGCATAGATCCTAAGCGGCGAACCGCCCTTGTTTTCCAACGTAAACCGGCACTCGGCCGTGCCGTCGGCGGCGCACGTTCCGAAATCCAGCAACGATTCGGCAATTTCCGCCTGCGGACGTTTCCCGCGCGGCATTTCGCGCAATTCGGCCAAGTCACCGATACCGGTTCCGCGCACCACGACCGCCCCTTCGAGCCGCCGTCCGGAAACGGTCAGATAACACGAATCAACGAACGTTCCCCACACCTCGGCAGCGGACAAGTCACAGATGAAAGCGATCTCTCCCTCCGCACCGGGCGCCAGTACGGCAGGAGCTTCGGCCCGCAGAAAGGGAAGCGGTTCAGCGAATTCCGCCCTCAGCCGCACCTCGTACGGTGACGTATTGAGACAGCGCAACGTCAGACGCCGGTCATGCCGCTGCTCCACCATGCGGAAGTTGACCTCCTTAACGCTAAGGCGGATTCCGCCGCCAAACTCCACGGGAAAGCGGTCGGCAGCCGTTTCGGGACGCGCCGCCACACTGCCGCGGATACGGAGCGGCATCATGCGGCTGCCGTCGGTATAGACGTATACCGCCTTGTCGAAAGCTCCCGGACGGTCCGCCGGATCGTAAGCTATCCCGATTTCGCCGCTGCCGCCGGGAAGGACCGGCGCCTGCGAAAAGGTCGGTTTCATACATCCGCAGGTCACGCCGACACGCTCGACGACGACGGGTTTCGTACCGCTGTTCGTGAAGCGGAACACATGCACGACAGGACCGCCCGTTTCGGGAATCGTCCCGAAATCCCACGTTTCATGGCCGAACGCCAAAGGCGGACGTGCCACCGTATCGGGCCGGATCGTCTCCGCGGAGTGATTTCCGGCATTGGCAACGATATTGGCATCGGCCGGAGTTCCACCCCGCTGCCTGCAGGCAACGGAGGTCAATAGACAAGCAATCAGCAGAAAAGTTCTAATCATAAAAACAGCCGGGAGCCGTTTTGCGCTCCAATCTTCAAAATTAGCAATTTTCCGCGTCAGACACAAGCATCCGGTCCGAATTGATCGCGCCGGGTGAGATCGAAATAGTCCGACAAGTTTTTTTCAGCCAAGGTGAGACCGTAAAACCGCCTATTCGTTCACGACCAGCAGCATCGTCAGCAAAGGCAGGTAATCCTTGAGTTTGACACGAAGGATTTTCAGACACTGCTGGATGCGGTAATCCACCGTTTTGGGCGAAACTTCCAGCACGGCGGCGATTTCTTCATAGGTTTTGCGCTGGAAACGGCTCATTTCGAACGCTTCACGGTAGGAGGCCGGGAGATCGGCCACGGCCGCCCGGATATTTTCGCGCAGTTCCTCGACGACGTCGAAGTCGGGGACTTCGAACTGCTCGCACATCTTATTGCGGATATTGCCCAGCACGCGCCGCTCGATGGACTCGTGCCCCAGATAGGTCAGGCAGTTATTGCGCACGGCGCCGAACAGATATTTTGGGAGCGAAGTGCTGATACACAATACCGTGCGGTTTTCCCACAGCCACAGCATCAGGTCCTGCACGATATTCTCGGCGGTCTCCTCCCGCTTGACATACATGCGGGCATAGGTGCAGAGCGTCGGATAATAACGTACGAAAATCTCTTCATACGCCTTCATCTCACCGTCGACCAACCGGTTCAGCAAGCAGGTGTCGGATATCTTTTTCCGTTCGGGCATGATGCGAAATTAATAAAAATTCGGATTTAGATTCCCCGGAATAAAAAAAATTGAAATTTTGTGGTTTTCGTTTAGGAACTTTTGTTTTTGAATAGTCTGTAATATAAAAAGCAGAAAAAACATGAACACCCCGAACATAGAAAAACTCCTTGTCAGATATTACAACGATGAACTGCCGTTCGACCAGACGGCCCGCGTCGCGGCGTGGATCGCCGCCAGCGAGGAGAACCGCAAAATCGCCGAACAAGTCTATTACATCTGTTTCGCCGCCGAAACGCAGGAGGCGAAAGCCGCCCTCGACACCGCCGGCGCACTGCGGAAGGTCAAAGGCCGCATCCGGGCCGAAAAATGGCGCCGGACACTCCGGCAGGTCGAGCGCGCGGCCGCCGTCATGCTGCTGCCCTTGGTCGGCCTGTCGGCCTATCTGCTGATGCAGGTGGGATACAAATACAACAGCATGGTCGAAATCCGCTCCACAACGGGTATGGTCAGCTCCGTCACCCTTCCCGACGACACGCGCGTATGGCTCAACTCCAACTCCTACCTGCGCTACCCCGCCAAATTCACCGGCAAGGAGCGCCGCGTGGTGCTCTACGGCGAAGGCTACTTCGACGTGACCAAAGACCCCGAACGCAAATTCGTGGTCGAAGCGCAATCGACCGAGATAGAGGTTTACGGCACGGAGTTCAACGTGGAAGCCTATGACGACGAATACATCCGCGCGACGCTCGTGTCGGGGCGCATCGGCATGAAGTACGACGATGCCAACCACCGCAGCCAATTGGTGCAGATGATGCCCGACCAGCAGATAACCTACAACGCCCGCACGGGGGTAATCTACCTCAACACGGCCAACATTCCGTGCAACACCTCGTGGAAAGAGGGCAAGATCGTCCTCAGCAACACCCCACTCAAGGACGCCCTGCGCATGATCGGCAACAAATACAACGTCTCGTTCAACATCCGCAACGACGAACTGCTCGGAAACACCTTCACGGGTACGTTCTCGAACCAGAGTCTCGACCTGATCCTCAAACACTTCTCCATTTCGTCGAAGATCAAATTCCGACGGATCGACCAGACGGCCGGCGACAAAGCCTCGGCGGGCCGGGCCGTATTCGAAGTCTACTGAAAAACCGCACGAACCGATTTGCCTACAACCATAAACCAAAAAACCGAATGACACCATGACACCGACCTGACACAAAAAAACATACGGAAAGACCTGCACGTCCTCCCGTATGCCGAATCGTTAAGATCACCCGGCCGCATGAAACGGCCGGACTAACCTAAAACTCAATTCTTACAAACTTATGAAAAAAATCTTTTCCACCCAAATTATGGGGGGGGGAAATTTACACCGTACCCCGGCAGCCGGAGTCAGCCGCTCGGTCCGGTCGTATGCACTGGCGTTGTGCATGGCGTTCGCAATCGCCGCCGTCCCCGTACAGGCTCAGGTAAAAAACATCACGCTCAAGGCTTCGAACACCCCCGTTTCGACGGTGATGCAGCAGATCGAGGAGCAGAGCGGCTACACCTTCTTCTACAACACCAAGGATATTCCGCTTGACCGGAACGTCACCCTTTCGGTCGCGAACAAGGACATCCGCGCCGCACTCGACGAACTGTTCCGCAACACCAACGTCAGCTATTCGATCGACAACAAGAGCATCATCCTCTCGGCCCGCGGGGGCGCGCAGCCACAGCAGGCCAGCCAGATCACCGGCAGGATCGTCGATAAGAACGGCGTGCCCGTCATCGGCGCCACGATCATGATTTCGGGCACCACGCAGGGTACGACCTCCGGCGTCGACGGAACGTTCGCACTCCAGTCCAACGTCTCGCCGGCCGGCATGGTCCTCGACGTTTCATTCATCGGCTACAAGCCGCAGCGCATCTCCGTGAACAACCGCACGTCGCTCTCCGTCACGCTCGAAGAGGACGACCAGCAGATCGAAGCGGTCGTGGTGACGGCGCTGGGCATCAAACGGCAGGAGCGCGCCGTATCCTACAACGTGCAGAACATATCGGACGAAGTATTCCTGACGCGCGACGCCAATATGGTCAACAGCCTCGCGGGCAAGATCGCCGGTGTAACCATCAACGCCAGCGCCGCAGGCGTCGGCGGCGAAACGAAGGTCGTGATGCGCGGTTCGAAATCCATCGCCGGCAGCAACAACGCCCTTTACGTGCTCGACGGCATTCCGCTGCCGTCGCTCTCGCTGACCAACCCCGGCGACGAGTTCACCATCATGCGCGAGAACAACCTCACGGGCGACGGCATCTCCAACTTCAATCCCGACGACATCGCGTCGATGGCCGCGCTGACCGGCCCTTCGGCCGCCGCGCTTTACGGTTCGCAGGCTGCCAACGGCGTGCTGATGCTCACCACACGCAGCGGAGAAGAGGGCGTCTCGGTCAATTACAGCAACAACACGACCTTCATGTCGCCGTTCCTAACCCCGGCCTTCCAGAACACCTACGGAGCCAAGGACGGTTATTACGCTTCGTGGGGTTCGAAGCTCGTCACCAAGCAGTCGTGGACGCCGACCGACTTCTACCAGACGGGATACAACACTTCGAACTCGGTGGGACTCTCCTTCGGCGGTAAGAAGAGCCAGACCTATGTTTCGGCGGGCGTGGTGACGGCCGAGGGCATCATTCCGAACAACGAATACAACCGTTACAACTTCACGGCCAACCACAGCTCGTCGTTCCTCGACGAGCGCATGCACCTGAGCGTGCTGGGCATGTACATGAACGTCAATGAGCAGAACATGCTCTCGTCGGGCCAGTACTACAACCCGATGATACCGGTTTACCTCATGTCGCCGAGCGACGACATCCGCAAATACGCCGTCTACGAGCGTTACAACGCTTCGCGCAACTTCCCGGTGCAGTACTGGCCGTGGGGATCGCAGAGCCTGCAGATGCAGAACCCCTACTGGATCACCAACCGCAACATGTTCAACACGGGCAAGGACCGTTTCCTGTTCGGCGCCTCGCTCAAATACGACGTGACCGACTGGCTCGACATCACGGGACGCGCCCGCATCGACTACACGCACATCACGGCCGAGCAGAAGAACTACGCTTCGACGCTGGGACTCTTCGCCGGCGACAAGGGCCGCTATTACAACAACACCTACACCACCTCGCAACGTTACGCCGACGTGCTGGCCAACGTCCACAAGACCTTCGCCGACGGAGCGTTCTCGCTCAACGCCACCCTCGGCGCCTCGATCGAGGACTACAAGCACCGCGCGATACTGCTCGGCGGCGACCTGACGGGCGTGCCCAACCTCTTCACGCTGGCCAACATGACCACCAACAAGAGTCAGGCGAAGGAGACCATCAACGACCAGACGCAGTCGCTTTTCGCCACACTGCAGCTGGGTTATAAGAATATGGTATTCCTCGACGTGACGGCGCGCAACGACTGGGTGACGGCGCTGGCCAATACCTCCAAGACGTCGATGTTCTACCCGTCGGTAGGTCTTTCGGCCGTGCTGACCGACATCTTCAAGGTCGATTCGCGCGTACTGTCGTTCGCCAAGATCCGCGCATCGTACGCCGAAGTGGGCAACGCCCCGATGCGCTGGATCACCATTCCGACCTACCCCGTATCGGACGGCACGCCGCAGACATCGACCTACCTCACCTCGGACGACTTCAAACCCGAACGCACCAAATCGTGGGAGGTCGGCGCCGACGTCCGTCTGTGGGGCAACAAGCTCATACTCAACGCAACCTACTACAGTTCGCGCACCTACAATCAGGTTTTCAACCCCGACATCTCATCGACATCGACCTACAGCAGCCTCTACGTCAACGCCGGCCGCGTGGACAACAAGGGCGTCGAGGTGTCGGCCGAGCTGAACCAGAACCTCGGTCCCGTGAAGTGGTCTTCGAACCTCGTCTACTCGCGCAACCGCAACAAGGTGGTCGACATGCTCGACTCCTACAAACTGTCGAACGGCACGGTGATTTCGCAGGATTCGATGGTCATGGGCGGTACGACGGGCGTCAAGATGGTGCTGCGCGAAGGCGGCCAGATCGGCGACATCTACGTCAATACGCTCAAGACCGACGAGCACGGCGCAATCTGGGTATCGCCCACCGGCAGCAACGTCGCCCCGGCCAAGGACACATGGATATACGCCGGCAACAGCAATCCGAGCTACACGCTTTCGTGGCGCAACGAATTCAACTGGAAAGGTCTCTCGCTGGGCTTCATGTTCAACGCCCGCGTAGGCGGCGTAGGCGTATCGCTCACGCAGGCCGCGATGGACTACTTCGGCGTCTCGGAACGCACGGCCACCGACCGTCTGAACGGCGGCGCGCTCGTAAACGGCCAGCGCATTCCGGCCGAAAACTACTACCAGACCATCGGCGGCAACGGTGCCGACGCCATCGGCGCCTGCTATGTCTACTCGATGACCAACGTCCGGCTGGGCGAGCTGACCCTCGGCTACGACATCCCCGTCCAGAAGTGGTGCAAGTGGATCAAGGGACTCAACGTCTCGTTCATCGGCCGCAACCTCTGGATGCTCTACTGCAAAGCGCCGTTCGATCCCGAAACGGTCGCCGGTACGGGCACCTTCTCCTCCGGCATCGACTACTTCATGCAGCCGAGTACGCGCAACCTCGGATTCTCGGTAAAAGTGACCTTCTAACTTCAACATTACAGTCTTATGAAAAAAGCTAACGGCATAAAACTCCTGACGCTGGCCGGTCTTATGGCGACCGCGGCCTGCACGGGCGATTTTCTGAATAAAAACACCAACCCCGACCAAGCGACCGACGAGATGCTGTCGTGGGACAACCTCTCAACGGGTTCGGCCTTCGCGCAGATGACCAAGAACGTCATCCCCTCCTTCCAGCTGGTCGGCGACAAGGAGTACGGCAGCGCCAACTATCAGGTCATCGAGGACCTCGCGGGCAACATCTTCGCCGGCTACACCGGAGTCATCAACACCAGCTTCACGGGCAACAACCTCTACAACGTCACGGGCAAGGACTGGTACAACGCCATGTTCAACGACGCCTACACCCGCGTCATCAGCGCATGGAACCAGCTCGATCCCCAGCGCGGCGAATTCCCCGAAGTGGTCGCCCTCGCCGACATCGTGAAGGTCGCCGCGATGCACCGCGTAACCGATACCTACGGCCCCATCCCCTACCTCAACATCAGCAGCGGGGACATCAACAAGGCCTACGATCCGCAGCAGGCGGTTTACAAACGCTTCTTCGAGGAGCTGGACGCCGCCATCACGACACTGACCGCGTTTTACGAGGCACAACCCGGCACCAAACTGCTGGAGGCTTACGACAACGTCTTTTCGGGCAACGTGAGCGGCTGGATCAAATTCGCCAATACGCTGCGCCTGCGTCTGGCCATGCGCGTGGTCTATGCCGACGCGGCGCTGGCCCAAGAGCAGGCTGCGGCCGCCATCGGCAATCCGGTCGGCCTGATGACCGGCGCCGCCGACCTCGCGGAGCTGCACAAACCCGCCACCGGTTCGTGGGAATACCCGCTTTACATGATCCAGTACAATTTCGACGACTCGCGCATCGGCGCCACGATCGAAGCCTACATGAACGGCTATCAGGACCCGCGCCGCGGCAAGTACTTCGTGGCGACGGCCAAGGGTGAGTACCACGGCGTACGCACCGGCATCACGCCGACTTCGTCCTATGCCGATTCGGAAGACCTTTCGCGCGTAAACTGCACCAACAACGACAACATTATGTGGATGACGCCCGCCGAAGCATGGTTCCTGCGTGCCGAATACGAGTTGCGCTGGGGTTCCGAGTCGGACGCGGCAACCTATTACGCCGAAGGTATCCGCACTTCGTTCTCGACGCTCGGCGCCAGCGGAGCCGAAGACTACATCGCCGACAAGGAGCTGACGCCCGGCAGTTATACCGACATGGTCACCGGCGGCAACTCGAATCAAAGCCCGCTCGCCTCGATTCCCATCTGCTGGAAAGCGGGCAGCAACTTCGAGACCCATCTCGAACAGATCATCACCCAGAAGTATCTGGCCATGTTCCCCGAAGGGCAGGAAGCTTGGTCGGAGTTCCGCCGCACGGGTTATCCGCGCATCCTGCCGGTCCTCGTCAACAACAGTGGCGGCAAGATCAGCACCTCCAAGCAGATCCGCCGCCTGAACTACCCCTCGACGGAGTACAGCACCAACGCCGAAGCCGTCGCAACGGCCACGCACACACTCAACAGCGAATCGTCGAACCCCACGGGCGACAACGGCGGCACGAGCGTATGGTGGGACAAGAATCCGAGATTATAAACCGAAAACCTGAACAACCATGAAAAAGACAATAACGACCCTTGCCGTCATATTTGCGGTATGCGCCGGATTTACGGCATGCGACACGGACGCCGAGCCGCTGAACCTGCAGCCGGCTTACAAATACTCGGAAGAATATTACGCCAACCTGCGCGCCTACAAGGATACCTTCAAGGAACGCTCGCTCTGCTTCGTATGGTTCTCGGACTACGACCAGAGCTACTCGATGGCTTACCGCTTCGCGGGGCTTCCCGACAGCGTGGACATCTGCTCGCTCTGGGGCGGCTACCCCGATCCGGTCAAGAATCCGCTGGCCTACAAGGAGATGTGGGAGATGCGCAACAAGAAGGGCACCCGGCTGGTGATGCCCACGATCATCCGAATCATGGAGAACGACAACTTCGCCAACTTCGGACTCACATACGAAGACATGGTCAATCAGACGACCACGATCGACCCCGACGGCGTTTATCCCGACTGGTGCGTGCTCTACGGCAACCACCTGCTCAAAGACGTATGGGAGTACGGCATCGACGGGTTGGATCTCGACTACGAGCCGGAATCCTCGGACGAACGCAACTACGGAATCTACGGCGATCGCATGACCCTGTTCGTGCAGTATCTCGGCCAGTTCATCGGCCCGATGTCGCCCAACCCCGAAAAACTGCTGATCGTGGACGGACACACCCCGCCCGCAGAGACGGAGCCTTACCTCGACTACTATGTGAAACAGAACTACGGCAGCAGCAGCGTCTCCTTCACCTCGACGTTCCCCTATGAGAAGCAGGTATTCACGGAGAACATCGGCGCCTATTGGCAGACCGGCGGCGGCATGGAGGCGCAGGCGGCGGCCAAGGCCCCGGAAGGCCATTTCAAGGGCGGTTTCGGCGCATTCTTCTGCCTGCGCGACTACCACACTTCCGATTCGGGCGCCGACAAGGAGATACCCTACGGCCACCTGCGCCGCGCGATTCAGCTGCAGAACCCTGCCGTAACGAAATAACCTGAAACAGAACCTGAACCATGAAAAATATCACGAAATACATACTCGCGGCCGCAGCGGCGTTCTCGTCGCTCACGGCGTGTCAGGAGTTCGAAGACTTCGACAAGACCATCGACGGCACTCCGGGACTGGTTTACGTCCAGACCGGCACGGAAAACCTCTACACGATCCGGGTCGTACACAAGCCCACCGGCTCGACCGGCGAATTCTTCACCGAATTCCCCGTCCGCTGCAACACCACGCGCCATGCGGGCGTCAAGGCGACCTTCGTCTACGACGCTTCGCTGGTCGAGAGCTACAATGCCGAGCACAAGACCTCGTATGCGGCGCTGCCCGCCGAGTACCTGACGCTCGAAAACACGACGCTGACCGTGCCTGAAAACGCGACGGCATCGGCCGACTCGGTCAAGGTGACGCTCACGGGCGACCTCTCGCTGCTGACCGAACGCAACTACTTGGCGCCGCTGCGCATCAAGGCCGAGGGCATCGACGCCAGCGAAGTCATGGGAGCGGTCTATGTGGCCGTAGCGACCGAGATCAACCTCATCCGCGCCATCGAATCCACCGACGACATGGTCGGCTTCACCGCCACGGGCCGCAGCGCGTGGACGGCCGACTGCGGCAATTACGCCAATCTGTTCGACGGCAGCACTTCGACGTCGGTCGATTTTCCGGAACAGTACGGCAACGTGCTCAATATCGACATGAAAGAGCCGCAACTGGTGACCGGACTCTGTCTGGGATACGGCTCCGTGCCCTCGGTGTCGATCGAATACAGCGCCGACGGCGAGACGTTCTCGCAGGCCGGAACTCCCGTATCGGGCGAATACGTGACGAGCGGCTCCCGAATGTACGCCGCATTCTACGGACATATCGAAGCCCGCTACCTGCGGCTGACCATCGGCTTTTCGAGCAGCTGGAGCAAAACCCTTTCCGAAATCGACATCTACAAGATCGACAGCGAAGATCCGACCGTCTATGCCGTAACCGGCACGGAAAACCTCATCACGGGTAAAATCACGCACCGGCAGACCGGTTCGACCAGCGACGTGAACGCTTCGTTCAGCGCATATGCGACGGTAGCTTCGGCGAGCGGCTACACGGTGTCGGTCGCAGCCGACAACTCGCTGGTCGCCGCTTACAACACGGCCCACGACACTTCGTACGCGGCGCTTTCAGCCGAATACCTGCAACTGGACAACAGCACGCTGACGATCGCCGCCGGGGCTTACAAATCCGAAGGCGAAGTGAGGGTTTCGCTCAAGGGCGACCTGACACGACTGAGCGACCTAAACGGTTATCTCGCACCGCTGAAACTCTCCTCTTCGGGCGCAGGCACCAGCGCCGGCCGCGGCGTGGTCTATCTGGCCGTGAAGGTCGAGCGGAACAAGATCCGCCCCATCACGTCGGCAGACGACATGGTCGGATTCCCCGCCGCAGGCCGCACCGCATGGACGGCCGACTGCCCGGATTACGCCAACCTGTTCGACGGCAGCGCCTCGACGCGGACCAACTTCACCGACCAGAACGACAACGTGGTGACCATCGACATGAAATCGACGCATATGGTGACCGGCATCGACCTCAACAGTGCAGGCATCTCGTCCGTTTCGTTCGAATACAGCACCGACGGACAGACCTTCCTGACGGCCGGCACTCCCGCATCGAACGAATACGCGACGTCGGGTTCCGACCGCTACATCGCCTTCTACGACTACCTCGAAGCCCGCTACCTGCGCCTGACCATCAGTTTCTCAAGCAGCTGGAGCAAGTACATCAGCGAATTCAACATCTATGAGATCGAGAGCGACGAACCCACGGTCTACGCCATGTGCGGCAGCGACAACGTGCTGACGGGCGCCATAGCCCACACGCCGGGCGGTTCGTTCAACGGACTCAACGCGGCGTTCAACGTCTACTGCACGGTATCCTCGGCAAGCGGATATTCGGTATCGGCAACGGCCGACAACTCGCTGATCGCAGCCTACAACTCGGCCAACGGCACCTCTTACGCCGCACTTCCCGACGGGCATCTGCTGCTGGAGAACAACCCCTGCGCCATCGGCCCGAACAACAACAAGTCCGACGGACAAATCAAGGCCTCACTCACGGGCGACCTGACGGGCCTGACCAATGCCAAAGGCTATCTCGTGCCGCTGAAACTCTCGGCGCAAGACGCGGTGACCAGCAGCAGCCGCGGCGTGGTCTACCTCGTCATCACCCCGGCGGAAGAGCTTTTCCGCAAGAACTTCACCGTGGCCGACATCACGGGCGCGCTCGTGGCCGACCGTTCGGGCTGGAGCATCACCGGCGGCGATTACCACAGCGGAAGCTGGCCGGAGGTAATCGACGACAGCACGGACACCTTCATGCGTCCGTGGGGAAGCCCCATCATGTTTACGATAACCTTCGACAAAGAGTACGAGATGACAGGGCTCCGCATCACGGCCCGTACGGACAACGCTTCCTACCAAAACTACCAGCCCAACGCCATAACCATCGAATACAGTCTCGACGGCGAAGTTTACACCGAACTCGGTACGGCGACCAGCGCCGACGGCAGTCTGGTGAAAAACGTTCCCTCGTCCTACGTCGCGCTCTACGGTTCGCAGAAGATGAAGTACATCCGTATCACGGCATCGTACGGCAGCAACATGGGCGTCGGCGACTTCAACATTTACGCAAAATAAACCTAAACAGAGCTATGAAATTCAATCATATTCTTTCCGGATTGGCGCTCACCGCGGCCGTGCTGGCCGCCGGCTGCCAGAAATCGCTGGAATATTCCGACGTGGTCTATTTCACGGGCACCGAGAATTCGAACATCACCAACATGTACGTCGACGGTCCTTCGTCCATGGGCGTCACCGTCACCTCCTCGTGCAAGATGGCGGCCGACGTGCAGGTTGCGCTGGCGGTCGATGCCGCGGCCGTCGATGCCTATAACGCCCTGCACGGCACGGACTACCGGATGCTGCCCGCCGGCAGCTACCGGCTCTCCGACGACGCAGTAACCATCGCCGAAGGCACCAACGTCTCGACGCCCTCCTCGTTCGAAATCGTCTCCATGGACGATTTCGACGAAGGCGCACACTACTGCGTACCGCTGAAGATCACGGGCACCTCGAACGGCATGGGCGTTCTGGAAGCGTCGAGAACGCAGTATATCTTCATCAGCCAGATCACCACCACGCGCGGCATCAACCTGAAGAACAGCTGGTATATAACCATGGACGGCATGGTGGACGATCCCGCGCTGAAAGATCTGCCGGCCTGCACGATGGAAATCCGCATGTATGCCAACGGCTGGAGAACTTCGGGACATATGATCTCGTCGCTGATCGGCGTCGAGGAGAACTTCCTGCTGCGCGTCGGCGACGAGAGCATCAAGAATCCCGCGCAGTTGCAGCTCGCCGGACGAGGAACGTCGATCACGGCTCCGAACGCCCTGAGTCTGGGACGCTGGTACCACATCGCCGTGGTGGACAACGGCTCCGAAATGACGATCTACATCGACGGCAACGCCGAAATCAGCGTAGACTCGTCAAGCAGCAAGGCCATCAATCTCGGATTCTACTACAACAGTCCGTTCGCCATCGGCATGTCCGCCGCCGACGTCCGTTACTTCAACGGTTACGTCAGCGAGGCGCGGGTGTGGAAACGCGCCCTGACGCCCACCGAACTCAAGAACAACCAGTGCTACGTCGATCCGGCCACCGCCGAAGGGCTTATCGGCTACTGGCGTCTGGATCAGGTCGAAGACGACGGTAGGACGTTTACCGACCTCTCCGGCAACGGATACCACGGCAAGGCTTCGTCGAATCCCATCTGGACCGGCGAAATCAAGTGCCCCGTCGTAGACTAACCTAAACAGCTAACGAATCAACGGGTCGGGCGGCCGCCGGAAAAGCGGCCGCCCGCAACCCTTAAAAAACAGGAAATCCATGCGCATCCTCAAGGCGATGGCTCTCATCGCGACAATACTGGCTCCGCAGGTGGCTCCTGCCGCCAATCCGCGCCTGCTGCGCTTCGAAGAGCCGGTGAAGAATCTGGGAAAGGTAGCCGAAACGGACGGAACGGTACAACTGCGCTTCGAATACACGAACATCGCCGACAAGGAGGTGACGCTGCTCGACGTGCATACCCAATGCGGCTGTGCGCAACCCGCATTCAGCCGCAAGCCGGTAAAGCCGGGCGACAAAGGAATCGTCGAAGTGACTTTCGACCCCAAAGACCGATACGGGGATTTTTCCATCGGGCTGACGGTCATCGCGGGCAACGGCAATTACCGGAAATTCAACACGCTGGTCGTCAAGGGCTACGTAATCAGCCGGATTCCCGAAGCCGAAATCAGGTATCCCTATGCACTCTCCGCGGCGCTGCGCGCCGACAACAAGGCGATCGGCATGCGGCAGCTGAGCCGCAGCGACCCCAAACGCACACGGCAGCTCCGGCTGCTGAACACTTCCGCGAAAACCTTGCGGCTGGCTTACCGGACCGACAGCGGACACCTCGCCCTGTCGGGTCCCGGCGAAATCGCCCCCGGCAAGGAAGCGGTGCTGGAATTCACGCTCAATCCCCGAAACATGCCGGACGGACAATTCGTCCTGAAATGCACCGTCAGCACGCAGGACGAAGAGATCCCGGTAGAGGTCAAGGGACAGATCGTCGGCCGGTAGACGGCAATAAAAAACATAACAGCGCGACCGTGCTCACGACACGGACTGCGGCCGTATGCCGCCGGACCCGCGAAGGCCGGCGCGGCTGCGTCCGCCGCATCCGCTGTATAACGACACGAATTATGAAACGCATCATCTTTCTCCCGGCAATCGCCGCGCTGCTCTGCGGCGCATGCAGTTCCGCCGTGCCGGAGGATTACACGCAATACGTCGATCCCTACATCGGCACGGGCGACCACGGACACGTCTTCATGGGCGCCAACGTCCCGTTCGGATTCGTACAGCTCGGTCCGACGAGCATCCCGCAGACATGGGACTGGTGCTCCGGCTACAATTACGCCGACACGACCGTCATCGGGTTCGGTCACACGCACCTGAGCGGCACGGGCATCGGCGACCTGAACGACATCTCGCTGATGCCGGTCGTCGGCAAAGTCACGCCGGGACGCGGCACGGCCGGCGATCCGTCGTCGGGCATGTGGTCCCGTTTCAGCCGCGCCGACGAACGGTGCGCGCCGGGCTACTATGCCACTCGCCTGCTGCGCTACGGCATCGGCGTCGAGCTGACCGCCTCGCCGCGCGTCGGAATGAGCCGCTACGCCTTCCCCGCATCGGACGACGCGGGTATCGTCCTCGACCTCGAAAACGGGCAGGGCTGGGACCGCTCCACCGACTGCGGCATCACCGCATGCAGCGACCGTACGGTCGAGGGCTGGCGATATTCGACGGGCTGGGCCGACGACCAGCGCGTCTACTTCCACGCCGAATTCTCGAAGCCCTTCGAACGGATCGTCTTCACCGGCGCGGATACGCTCTCCGCCGACGGCCGCTCGGCCCGCGGGCGGAAACTCTACGGACGCTTCGGTTTTCGGACGGAGGAGAACGAACGCATCACCGTCAAGGTCGGGCTTTCGGCCGTTTCCGCGGAAAATGCCCGGCGGAACATGCAGGCGGAGTGCCCCGGCTGGGATTTCGAAGCCGTGCGCGAAGCCACCCGCAGGGCATGGAACGGCGAGTTGTCGAAAATCCGCATCGAAACAGCCGATCCGGCGGTGCGACGGATCTTCTACACAGCGCTTTACCACACCATGATCGCGCCGTCGCTCTTCTGCGACGTGAACGGCGACTACCGCGGCGCCGACGGAGCGGTCCGCCGCGACACGACCTTCACCAATTACACCACCTTCTCGCTTTGGGACACCTACCGCGCGGCGCATCCCCTGCTGACGCTCATCCATCCCGAAAAGGTCGGCGACCTGATCAATACGATGCTGCGCATCCACGAACAGCAGGGCAAACTTCCCGTCTGGCACCTGATGGGCTGCGAAACCGACTGCATGGTCGGCAATCCGGCCATCCCCGTGGTGGCCGACGCCCTGCTGAAAGGATTCGGCGGCTTCGACCGGGCGAAAGCCTACGAAGCGATGAAGAGTTCGGCCATGCGCGACGACCGGAGGCTGGACCTCTACAAGAGGTACGGATATATTCCCTATGAGTTCAACGAATCGGTCGGATACTGTCTCGAATACGCCATCGCGGACTGGGCACTGGCGCAGGCCGCGCAGCGCGAAGGCAAACGGGAGGATTACGACTATTTCCTCGCCCGCAGCAAGGCCTACCGCCATTATTTCGACCCCTCGACCGGGTTTATCCGCGGCAGATCGGCGTCGGGCGCATGGCGCACGCCTTTCGATCCGTTCCACTCGCGCCACATGGAGCAGGACTACACCGAAGGCAACGCATGGCAGTACACATGGCTCGTGCCGCACGACATCGAAGGACTCATGGAGTGCTTCGGCAGCCGGGAACGCTTCGTCGGGAAGCTCGACTCGCTGTTCCTCGCCGAAGGCGACATGGGCGCGCACGCTTCGCCCGACATATCGGGGCTGATCGGCCAGTACGCCCACGGCAACGAGCCGAGCCACCACATAACCTATATTTACACGATGATCGGGCAACCGTGGAAATGCGCCGAGAAGGTGCGCCGCATCCTCGGCGAACTCTACCACGACCGTCCAGAAGGACTCTGCGGCAACGAGGACGTCGGGCAGATGTCGGCATGGTACGTACTCTCGGCGCTGGGCATGTATCAGGCGGAGCCGGCCGGCGGCCGCTACTTCTTCGGCTCGCCCGCCGTAGACGGCGCGACGCTGCGGGTCCGCGGCGGGGAATTCCGCATCACGGCTGCGGACAACTCGCCGGAGAACATCTACATACAGCGCATTACGCTCAACGGCGAAGCGTACCGGAAATATTACATCGATTACGCGGAGATCGCCGCAGGCGGGGAACTCCGCTTCGAAATGGGTCCCGAACCCGCAGACTGGACAAAACAGCAACCCCTATGAAACGACTTTTACTGCTGATGGCGTGCGCGGCCGCCGCGGCATGCAGCGCCGACTGGCGCGACACAAGCCTTCCGCCGCAGAAACGGGCCGAACTACTGACGGCCGAGATGACGCTCGACGAGAAGATCGGACAGCTGACGTCGCCTTACGGCTGGGAGATGTACGAACGGCACGGCGACTCGGTCCGTCTGACCGACGCTTTCCGCGAAGCGGTGCAAAACGGACATATCGGCATGTTGTGGGGTACGTTCCGCGCCGATCCGTGGACGCAGAAAGACCTGCGGACGGGGCTGACCCCGCAGCTGGCGGCGCGGCTGGCCAACCGAATGCAGCGCTACGCCGTGCAGCACTCGCGGCTGGGCATTCCCCTCTTCCTCGCTGAGGAAGCCCCCCACGGCCACATGGCCATCGGGGCCACGACATTCCCCACGGCGCCGGGACAGGCTTCGACATGGAACCCGGAGCTGATCGAACGCATGGGCAAGGTCATCGCCGCCGAAATCCGCCTGCAGGGCGGACATATCTGTTACGGTCCCGTGCTGGACATCGTCCGCGACCCGCGCTGGTCGCGCACCGAAGAGAGCTACGGCGAGGACTGTTACCTGACGGCGCGCATCGGTGAAGCCTATGTCCGCGGCACGGGTTCCGGCGACCTCTCACAGTCGCGGCACGCCCTCTCGACACTCAAGCACTTCATCGCCTACGGCGCATCGGAGGGCGGCCAGAACGGCGGAAGCAACCTGCTGGGCGAACGCGAACTGCGCGAGACCTACCTGCCGCCGTTCGAAGCAGCCGTAAAGGCCGGAGCGCGCTCGGTGATGACGGCCTACAACTCGGTAGACGGCATTCCCTGCACGGCCAACCGCCGCATGCTGACCGACATCCTGCGCGGCGAATGGGGCTTCGACGGCTTCGTGGTCTCCGACCTGCTGAGCATCGAAGGGCTGCACGAGACGCACGGCGTGGCCGGAAGCGTCCGGGAAGCCGCCGTGCAGGCATTGCGGGCGGGCGTGGACGCAGACCTGAAGGGCGGCGCCTTCGCCTCACTCCGCGAGGCCGCGGAAGCGGGCGACGTCGCCGAAGCGGAGATCGACCGGGCCGTGGAGCGCGTGCTGGCCCTGAAGTTCGAAATGGGACTGTTCGAGAACCCCTATATCGACGAAGCTGCCGCCGCGGAGGTCGGATGCGCCGCCCACTCGGAGCTGGCGCTCGAAGCGGCTCGGCAGTCGGTGACGCTGCTCGAAAACCGCAGCGGCACCCTGCCGCTCGATCCCCGGCGCCTGCGGCGGGTAGCCGTCATCGGTCCCAACGCCGACAACATCTACAACCAGTTAGGGGATTATACGGCCCAGCAGACAGCGGCGAACACCGTCCGGGACGGGCTGGAAAAACTGCTGGGGCGCGACCGCGTCGTCTACAGCCGCGGCTGTACGGTGCGCGGCGGCGATCGGTCGGAAATCGCGGCGGCCGTCTCCGCGGCCCGCGGCACAGATGCGGCGGTCGTGGTCATCGGCGGATCGAGCGCCCGCGACTTCGACACGGAATTCCTGCAAACGGGCGCGGCCAAAGCCGCGCACGACGAGGTGCGCGACATGGAGTGCGGCGAAGGTTTCGACCGAGCGACGCTCGCGCTGCTCGGAGAACAGGAAGAGCTGCTGCGGCGCATAAAGGCGACGGGAACGCCGCTTATCGTGGTCTGCATCGCAGGCCGTCCGCTCGACCTGCGCAGGGCCTCCGAACAGGCCGACGCCCTGCTGATGGCGTGGTATCCGGGCGCACGGGGCGGCGACGCCGTCGCCGAGACGATCCTCGGACGCAACAATCCCGCGGGCCGTCTGCCCATCACCATTCCCCGCGCCGAAGGGCAAATTCCCGTCTACTACAACAAAAAACGCCCTGCGAACCACGACTACACCGATCTCACGGCCGCGCCGCTCTATCCGTTCGGTTACGGGCTGAGTTACTCGACATTCGAATACGGCAGCCTCGAAGCGCGGCAGAGCGGCGACAACGTCCTCGAAGTCAGCTGCCGCATACGCAACACCTCGGACCGCGAAGGCGACGAAGTCGTACAGCTCTACATCTCGGACATGGTCGCCTCGACGGTACGCCCGCCCAGACAGCTCGGCGGCTTCCGGCGCATCCGGCTCGCACCGGGCGAACAGCGGCAGGTAAGCTTTACGCTCGGAGACGAAGCGCTGGCGCTTATCGACCCGCAGGGCCGCCGCGTGGTGGAAAAGGGCGACTTCGTCATCGCCGTCGGCTCGTCGTCGCAAGATATCCGCCTGCAAACAACCGTAACACTCGAATAACGTCATGAAACACTTTGCATACCTGCTTCCGGTCTGCTGCCTGCTCTTCGCGGCCTGCCGGAAAGACTCCCCCGCCACCGAAATCATCCCGACGCCCCGCTCCGTAAAGGCCGGACAGGGAACGTTCGACCTCGGCGGCGGCATCCGCATCGCCCCGGCCGACCCGCTGCTCCGCCCGGCGGCCGACTACCTCGCACAACTGCTCCGGGAGGAAGACGTCGCGGCGGCTCAGGACGCCGGGAACGCCAATCTTTCGCTCGAACTCGATCCCCGGCTGCCGCAGCAGGGCTACACCCTGAAAATCACCCCGGCGCGGATCGAACTGCGCGGCGGCTCCTGCGAGGGCGTCGTTTCGGCAGCGGCATCACTGCGCCAGCTCCTGTGGAGCGGAAAGGGATCGCTGCCGGCACTCGAAATCGACGACGCCCCGCGCTTCGCATGGCGCGGCTTCATGCTCGACGTCGCGCGCCACTTCTTCACCAAGGAGGAGGTCATGTCGCTGACGGACCGGCTGGCCTGCTACAAGTTCAACCGCCTGCACCTGCACCTGACCGACGACCAAGGGTGGCGGATCGAAATCAAACGCTACCCGCTCCTGACCCGGCGCGGGGCATGGCGCACTCCGAACAAACACGACAGTGTCTGCCTGCGGCGCGCGGCCGACGAGCGCGACCCGAAATTCCTCCTCCCGGAGAAAAACATACGCCGCGAACAGGGCAAAATCCGCTACGGAGGTTACTACACGCAGGACGACATCCGCGAGATAGTCGCTTACGCGGCACAGCGCGGCATCGAGGTCATTCCCGAAATCGACCTGCCGGGGCACTCGCTGGCAGCCATCGGCTGTTATCCGCAGCTGGCGTGCGACGGCCGCGGCGGCTGGGGCAAACACTTTTCGACACCGCTCTGCATCGGCCGCGACAGCACGATCGCCTTCTGCAAAAACGTGCTGACAGAGCTGTTCGATCTCTTTCCGTCGCAATACGTACATATCGGAGGCGACGAAGTGGAGCGCACGCCGTGGGAGACGTGCCCGGACTGCCAGCGGCGCATCCGGGCCGAGAAGCTGGAAGGCGCAGGCGAACTGCAGGCATGGTTCACCCGTAAAACGGAGCAGTTTCTGGCGGCACACGGCAAAACGCTGCTCGGCTGGGACGAGATCACCGAAGACGGGCTGACCCCGCAGAGCGCGGTGATGTGGTGGCGCAGCTGGATGCCCTCCACCCTGACCGCGGCGCTCCAGAACGGACACCGCGTCATTGAGTCGCCGTCGGAATTTCTCTACCTCAACGGCGAACTCGACCGCAACACGCTCAGCAAGGTTTACGGCTGGGAACCCCTTCCGGAATCCCTGCGGGCATGGCAAGAGGGCCTGCTCGGCATTCAGGCCAACATGTGGACCGAGGATGTCCCGACGGCCGACGCGGCGGGCGAGCGGCTCTTCCCGCGGCTGCTGGCCGTGGCCGAGACGGCATGGAGCGCTCCGGAAAAGCGGGACTTCGCCGATTTCCGGCGCCGTCTCCCCCTGCACCTGCGTCAGCTGGAACGCGCAGGCTGGAACTACCGGCTCGACGACGTCGAGGGCGTCTGCGACGACAACGTCTTTATCGGCGCCGCTACGGTACGTCTGCTGCCGCCCGAATCGGCCGAACTGTACTACACGCTCGACGGAACGGTTCCCGACACCGCGTCGCAACGCTACACCGCGCCGTTCAGCATCACCGACTACTGCACGCTCACGCTGCGCTGCTACAACCGACGCGGCGTCGCGGCAGAGATTCGCCGGGCCTCGTTCCGCCCCACGCGCTACGCCGAACCGAGCGCCGATGCCGGGAACCTGCAAAACGGACTGCTGGTGCGCTGGTACGATTACGACGGCGACAACTGCGCGGACATCGACGAAGCGCCCCTGCAGGCGAATTTCATCACCGACAGCGTCGTTATTCCCGACGGCGTGACGGGCAACATCGGATTGATCTGCGACGGCTATATCGACATTCCGGCCGACGGCATCTATTCGTTTTACACCTATTCCGACGACGGAAGCACGCTTGCCATCGACGGGCGAACGGTCGTCGACAACGACGGTCTGCACTCCCGCACCGAACGCAGCGGACAGGCCGCCCTGCGGCGCGGCGTGCACTCCTTCTCGCTGCGCTACTTCGACACCAACGGCGGCATACTGGAGGCCGGAATCATCGACTCCGAAGGCCGGCGCATCCCGTTTTCGAGCCGGATGCTGAAACACTGAGACAAAACCGCTTCCCGAAACCGCACGCACGGACACGCTCCCTAACGGCCGCAAAGGGCAAACGATCCGCACGGCAGGCAGTCCCGCAGAGACGGCTGCTTACCCTCCGGAAAATACAATTCACCCGCGCTGCAATGTGTTGCAGCGCGGGTGAAATCATATAGTCAGGACTCGGCTAACAGCCCCTCGGTAATCCAGAACCGGACTCAGTCATCTTTTTCGCCGGACTTCGAGCCGTTCGCAGACTTCCCGCGCTCCTCGCGGGCCTTCATCACCTCCTTGCGGGATTCGAATTTCTCGCGGCCCGACAACACGCGCTCCTCGTAGCGGCGCTGCTGGAATCGGCCGACCCAGTCGGGCGCAAGCACGATCGCCACATAGAATCCGGCCTGCATCATGCAATAGAATGCGATCTGAAGCCACAAACTGCCGTCAAGCATACCGTCGAGCAGCCAATGGCCGGGCAGCGGAAAGAAGCAGAACAGCACCAGCAGCAGGGCCGTGTCCAGCCGCTCGCTGCGCGACCAGCCCAGACGCCGCCAATAGATGAGGATGAAGAGCAGGTTGAGGCACAGCATCCAAGTGACCAGCATGCGCGGCGAAAGCGCCGCCGTTTCGGGCCTGAACAGCACGGTCCAAAGCCCCGGCACTACAGGAAGCAGCACCTGCATGCACAACAATAGAATTTTCCGACGTTTGGTTTTCATAGGCGCACAAAAATCGGCAGGTCTCCGCCTGCACGAAAAGACACCCTTAAATATATGAAAAAATACGGAACGGCACAAACATTCGGCTTTTTTTCTGCAAACTGCGGCGGCAGGAAGCTCCGACAACCGGACGGGAACAACCGAAGCCGGGCGGGGGCAACAGAGCCGGGGCGGGACAACTGAAGTCGAGGAAGGGCAACCGAAGCCGGGCGGGAACAACCGAAGCCGGGCGGGAATAGCCGGCAACCGGGCGGAAACAACAGGAGCCGAACAAGAACAGCCAGCCGGGAACAACCAACCGGGAACAACCAGCCGGGAACAACCAGCCGGGAACAACCAGCCGGGAACACCTGAACATACGGAACCGATGAAAACACAAGTCCCGGCGACCGAAAGGCCGCCGGGACCATAGAATGTCCGTAAAGGTTTAAGTCACTGAATCCCGGACATTGCCCGTGCGTTGCACGCACGGGAGGATAATTCCGGAATACGGAGCGCCGGACGCCGCCGAAGCCTATCCCAGCTTCATCACGTCGTCGATACCCATATCCTTATAAGTGGTCGCAAGCTCCTCGCTGCGGTCCGAAATGACCAGCAGTTTGTCGCCCAGCAGCAGTTCGGTCTTGCCCTGCGGCACGAAATACTCGCCGTTGCGGCAGACCATCATCACCAGCGTATTTTCCGGCAGCGTGATGTCCTTGAGCATGTGCCCGCTTTCGAGCATCGTCTCGTTGACCTCCACCTCCGTAAGGGCCGACTTCATATCCTGATGCATATCGACGCTGAAGGCCGATTCGCGCTCTTCGTAAGCCAGCCCCAGCAGGTTGGCCATGCCGCTCACGGTGGTGCCCTGCACCAGCAGCGAAATGATCGTGCCGAGGAATACGACGTTGAACAGCAGTCCCGCGTTCTCCACATGCGCCATCAGGGGATAGATGGCGAAGAGAATCGGCACGGCGCCGCGCAGTCCCACCCACGACACGTAGAGCCGCGCCTTGGTGGTGAATTTGCGGAACGGGGCCATGCAGATGAAGACCGTCAGCGGGCGCGCCACCAGAATCATGAACGCCCCCACCAGTCCGCCCAGAATCAGCACACGGGGTTCGAGCAGTTCGTCGCTGTTGACGAACAGACCCAGCGTGAGGAACATCACGATCTGCATGAGCCACGTAAAACCGTCGAAGAAGACCGTCAGCGGACGTTTCTGCTGCAACTTGTAGTTTCCGACGACCAGACCCGAAAGGTAGACGGCCAGATAGCCGTTGCCCTTGATCAGGTCGGTGAAGGCGAACGAGAAAAAGATGAACGCCAGCAGCAGCACCGAGTAGAGCGAATGGTTGGCGAGATTGATGCGGTTGATCGTCCAGACGGCCAGACGGCCGATCAGGTACCCCGACAGGGCGCCGACGATCATCTGCACGACGAAGAACACCACGCTCATGCCCATCCCCACGCTGCCAGAACTGTGCGACACCACGCTGATGAGCAGAATGGTCATCATATAGGCCATCGGGTCGTTCGAGCCGCTCTCCAGCTCCAGCAGGGGCCGCAGGTTCTGCTTCAACCCCTGCTTCTTGCTTCGCAGGATCGAGAAAACCGACGCCGAGTCGGTCGAAGACATCGTGGAAGCGAGCAGCAGCGCCAGTACGAACGGCATCTCGACACCCAGCCACGGAGCCACCAGCCACACGAACGAGGCCAGTATGAACGCCGTCATGACCACCCCCGCCGTGGCCAGCACGACGCCGGGTCCGATGATGGGTTTTATCTCCGAGAACTTCGTGTCCATACCTCCCGTGAAGAGGATGATGCACAAAGCGATCATACCGACGAACTGGGTCATCTCGACCGAACGGAACGAGATGAAATTCAAGCCGAACAGCATGCCGACTCCGAGGAACAGCAACAATGCGGGGGCGCCGAAACGATACGCGACCTTGCCCGCTATCACCGCCACGAAGAGCAGCAACGCACCTACCAATACTACATTTTCACCACTGATGTCTATCATTACTTATCTTTTTCTTTACGCTTGCACTTTATCGGCGACCTTCAGTTCCGTCTTATCCGCAATCTTCAGCTCCGTCAGCGGCTTGTACTCCAGATCCGCATATTCGAAAGCCTGCATGGCGGCGAAGCGGTTGCCGGGCGTGCGGTAGAGGGCCACCGTCAGCGCCGGAACCTGCGCACGTTTCATGCCGAGCAGACGCTCCGCATCTCCGTCCGAGACGGCCTGCATCACGTCGCTGCGGATGCCGCGGTCGAAATAGAGCTCCTCGTAGAGCAGGAAACAACGCTCCTCCCGGTGGAAAGGCGCTCCGCCCGAACCGAACATCTGGGCCGCAGCCATAATCATGCCTGCGACGACCATAATCCCGCCGATGAACACGATCGACGAACGCAGGTTGTTCGTGAGATCGGCGCCATACATGTTATTCACTACGATCAGCGCTGCACCGGCGACAAACAGCACGGCGGGCAGCAGTTGGAACTTGCGGCGTTTTACCACAACATTTCCCGACAAGGCGTACAACGCCTCGCAGATTTTATTCTTATCCATATCCTTTTCATTATCTAACGTTAGTATTTTTTCAGAGAAACCGGCAAAAATACGTAGGCTAAATAATGAGCCGGCACAGACGGTAGACATAATAATCCACCGCATGCAGACCGACGGAAAGGTCAGACGATTTGAATTCAGAGGTTACTTTCGTGCTTCCCCTCGCATGCCGGTCCGCGGCATAGCGGTCGGCGGCCGGACCGGATTCGGCATGGCCGCCGCGCTGGAAGACCGGAGCGGCCGGAGCTGGCGATACCTCCCCAAGCACGCGGGGCAGGTTCAGGTCGGCGTTGTATTCGCGCTCGCAAAGCCACACGGCGTCGGAGGCGCGATCGACCGAAAGCGTGACGGAGACATGCCCTGCGTCATGCGCAAGCGTCCGACCGCCGCCCCCGCAAAAGAGCAGACAGCCGAAAAGGCCCAACAGTATGACGAGAATTTTACGCATCTCCGATTCGGTCGGCGGCAGGAACAGAGACAGCGCAGGCCGCATGCAGGCCGCATCGGTTCGCCGCAGGCGAAACCGCTCTGTCCGAGCCGGAATTTACTTCGGCAAAGTTAACAATTTCCGCGGAATATCCCACTCCGGCCGGGCAAAAAGAACTTATTGCGGGATAAAAATGTACGTAATCGTCCCCTGCTGGCGCGCAGGGGCCGACTGGTCGATATTGAAGCGCGAAACCCGTGCCGCACGCAGGGCCGATTCGCGCATGCACTCGTCGCCGCCGCTCTGCACACGGGCGTTGACCACCTCACCCGCACGGTTGACCGTGATTTCGACGACCACGTCGCCCCCGCCCTCGCAGCGGTAGGCCGGGATATTGAGGCTGCGCGAGGTGCGCACCGGATCAGTCAGCGAAAAGGAGACCGTCACGCGGCCCTTGACCTTGCGGTCCTGACGCTCCTCGTCCTTCCCCGCGCCGTTGCGCTCGCGGATAGCCCGCTCTTCGGCCAGCCCCTGCTCGTAGGCTTCGCGGTTGGCCTGCATGCGCCGCTCGGCTTCGGCCGCGGCGTCGTTCAGCGCCGCGGCGTTGGTGCCGCGGTCGTCGCGGAGTTTCTCGTTCAGGGCGTTTTCGTTGGAGACCTGATTCTGAACGCTTTTCCAGTCTATCGGGTCCTGCTGCTGCCGCTCGCGGACCTGCTGTTCGAGCCGGTCGCGCTCCTTCTCCAGTTCGGCCAGCGTCTGCAGGTCGATAAACATTCCCTGCGTGTGGGGCCTGCGGCCGACGACGATCTTCGACGAAACGAAGGCGATCATCAGCACAAGATAGGCTATAATGGTCACGCACAAGCCGATGCGGTGGTCATAGGCCCACACGCCGGCATCCTCTTTGCGGTTGTCGAACGGCAATTTGAGACGCGGACGGCGCACCGTCTTGGGTTTATTGTCGGGTATATTCTCGGCCATCGGAGGTTGTCATAATTTTGAGCAAAAATAGCGTTTTTTAACGATTTTTTCATATCTTTGGGCGCAAATATTCAGAAACACTGCTTATGTCGACAAAACAACAAACGCTGAAGGCCCCGATCTCTTTCTCCGGCAAGGGCCTCCATACGGGTGTCAAAGTGACCATGACCGTGAACCCCGCCGATGCGGACACCGGAATCGTATTCCGCCGCACGGACATCGAGGGTCAACCCATAATTCCCGCCTTGTGCGACAACGTCGTAGACACTTCGCGCGGTACGACCATCGAATCCGGCGGTCACCGCGTAAGCACGATCGAACACATCATGTCGGCGCTCTGGACGCTGGGCGTGGACAACGCCGTAATCGACATCGACGCGGGCGAAACCCCGATCATGGACGGTTCGGCCTGCGCCTATGCCAAGGCCATCACCGAAGTCGGCATCACCGACCAGCCGGCCGAGCGCAAGTTCTACCACGTGACCGAAAAGATGGTCTACACGATCCCCGAAAAGGGCGTGGCGATCATCCTCTACCCCGACGACGAATTCTCCGTCTCGCTGCACGTGGACTACAACTCGAAGGTGATCGGCAACCAATACGCCACCTTCAACCCCGGCGACAACTTCGCCGACAAAATCGCCCCGTGCCGCACGTTCGTCTTCCTGCACGAGCTGGAACCGCTGATGAAGATGAACCTCATCAAGGGCGGCGATCTGGACAACGCCATCGTCGTGGTCGAGAACCCCGTTCCGGACGAGCAGCTGGAGCACCTCAAGAAGATCTTCAACAAGCCCGACATCGAGATCAACGCAGGCTACCTGAACAACCTCGAACTGCGCTGCAACAACGAGCTGGCGCGCCACAAGCTGCTCGACCTGCTGGGCGACTTCGCACTGCTGGGCGTACGCATCAAGGGCCGCGTCTGGGCAACCCGCCCCGGCCATTACGCCAACACGGAGTTCATGAAGCAGCTCAAGCACACCATCCGCAAGGCCGGCGAGAAGCCCCGCTACCAGTACGACTGCCGCAAGCCGCCCCTCTACGACATCAACGACATCCGCCACCTGCTGCCCCACCGCCCGCCGTTCCTGCTGGTGGACCGCATTTTCCACCGCGACGCCACCGACGTGGCCGGCATCAAGAACGTCACGATGAACGAGCCGTTCTTCGTGGGACACTTCCCCGACGAACCCGTCATGCCGGGCGTGCTGATCGTCGAAGCCATGGCGCAGTGCAGCGGCATTCTGGTGCTGGGCGACGTGCCCGATCCCGAAAACTACTCGACCTACTTCATGAAGATCGACGGGGTCAAATTCAAGCGCAAAGTCGTTCCGGGCGACACGCTTCAGTTCGAAATCCACCTGCTGGAACCCATCCGCCGCGGCGTGGCCGTCGTGGAGGCCAAAGCCTTCGTGGGCGAAACGCTCGCATGCGAGGCCGTCCTGATGGCGCAGGTCGTAAAAAATAAAAAGTAAAGGAGATGATCAGCAAGCTGGCATATGTTCATCCCGACGCCAAAATCGGGAACAACGTCACGGTCGAGCCCTTCGCCTGCATCGCGGGCGACGTGGTTATCGGCGACGACTGCTGGGTAGGTCCCGGCGCGGTGATTCACGACGGCGCCCGCATCGGCAAGGGGTGCAAGATCCATACCGCCGCATCGGTCTCCTGCCTGCCGCAGGACCTGAAATTCGCAGGCGAAGTGACCACGGCCGAGATCGGCGACTACAACGACATCCGCGAATACGTGACCATCAGCCGCGGCACCGCATCGACGGGCACGACCCGCATCGGCAACCGCAACCTGCTGATGGCCTACGTCCATGTGGGCCACGACTGCGTCGTCGGCGACAACTGCGTGATCGCCAACCGCGTATCGCTCGCCGGCGAAGTGCATGTCGGCAACTGGGTGGTGATCGGCGGCCATGCGGCCGTACACCAGTGGACGCATATCGGCGACCACGTCATGATTCAGGGCGGCGCGCTGCTGGGACAGGACGTCCCGCCGTTCATCATCGTGCGCAACGACACGATGCGCTTCGCGGGCATCAACAAGATCGGGCTTTCGCGCCGCGGCTTCACGCCCGAACGCATCGCCGAGATTCACGACGCCTGCCGCATCCTCTTCCAGAGCGGACTGAACTACATGTCGGGCTGCGAAGAGGTCGAAAAGCAGATCCCGCAAAGCGCCGAGCGCGACGAACTGGTGAAATTCATCCGCGAATCGAAGCGCGGAATCATCAAACCCTATGAATCCAAGGCCAAAGAGGAGTAAAAATTTCGTATAAATATTGGTATATCGGAATTTTTCATTATATTTGCAGTGTCGAAAGACAAAGCGAAGCGGTAAGGGGACGGTAAGTCCCCTTATTTTATACCATATACGACCGAATTTCAGAAACATGATCGACACGAAAAAGATAATCGAAGCGGCTGAACGCAAACTTCAGGGCACGGATATGTTCGTCGTGGGCTGCACCTGCACGCCCGGCAACGAGATCGAACTGCTGATCGACAGCGACACGTCGGTAGCCATCGAAGCGTGCGCGGAGCTGAGCCGGGCCGTCGAAGCGGAATTCGACCGCGACGAAGAGGATTTTTCGCTCACGGTAGCCTCCGCAGGCATCGGTTCGGAGCTGAAAAGCCTGCGGCAGTACCGCAAGCTGATCGGCAGCACGGTCGAGGTGCTGCTCAATTCAGGGATCAAGATGCTCGCAAAACTCGATGCTGCCGACGACGAGGGCATCACGATCTCGTACGAGGAGAAGCAGGCCGTCGAAGGCAAGAAACGCAAGCAGCTGGTGACCGTCACGCGCCGCTATGCGTTCGACGAAATCAAGTCCACGAAGGAGTGGCTGGATTTCAAATAGGCCGCCGTCCGGCAACGCAGACAGCAAACACAGGCTTAGAAGGCAGACCGGGAGCAGGACAAAAACCGGAAGCAGGACGCAGATGAGAGGCAAACGCAGCTGAGGGGCGGTACGCAGGCTTGGAGCGGCCCTCAGACAAGAAGCAGCCCCCGGAGCGGGACGCTATCCGGCATGCAGACGAAAAAAAGCCGCGGGGTACAGAAGCATAAACTAAAAACAAGATAAACGACACAATGGACAATCTCAATCTTATCAGCAACTTTGCCGAGTTCAAAGAGCTGAAAAACATTGACAAAAGTACGATGATCGGCGTGCTGGAGGACGTTTTCCGCCACGCACTGCAAAAACAGTATGAGACGGACGAGAATTTCGACGTCATCATCAACCCCGAAAAGGGCGACCTCGAAATCTGGCGCAACCGCACCGTCGTCGAAGACGGCGCGGTCGAAGATCCGAATGCGCAGATCGCCGTCTCGGAGGTCAAGGCCATCGACCCGACCTACGAGATCGGCGACGAATACGCCGACGAGATCAAACTCTCGTCGTTCGGCCGCCGCGCCGTGTTGTCGCTGCGCCAGAACCTCGCCTCGCGCATTCTCGATCTGGAGAAGGCCAGCCTTTACGAGAAGTATTCGGAAAAGGTCGGCGAGATCGTCACCGGTGAAGTTTATCAGGTATGGAAAAAAGAGGTGCTGATCCTCGACGACGAGGAGAACGAGCTGATTCTGCCCAAGGCGGAGCAGATTCCCAACGATTTCTACCGCAAGGGCGATACCATCAAGGCCATCGTCAAGTCGGTCGAGATGAACAACAACCAGCCCCGCATCATTCTTTCGCGCACGGCCAACCAGTTCCTCGAACGCCTGTTCGAGCAGGAGGTTCCCGAAATCTTCGACGGACTGATCACCATCAAGAAGATCGTCCGCATCCCCGGCGAACGCGCCAAGGTCGCCGTGGAGTCGTACGACGAGCGTATCGACCCGGTAGGCGCATGCGTCGGCATGAAGGGTTCGCGCATCTATTCGATCGTCAAGGAGCTGCGCAACGAGAACATCGACGTGGTCAACTACACTGCCAACCCGTCGCTGATGATCCAGCGCGCGCTGAATCCCGCCAAGATTTCGAGCATCACCATCGACGAGGAGAAGATGACCGCTTCGGTCTACCTCAAACCCGATCAGGTGTCGCTGGCCATCGGCAAGGGAGGTCTGAACATCCGTCTCTCGAAGATGCTGACGGGTTACGACATCGACGTATACCGCGAAGTGGAGGAAGAGGACGTCGCCCTCACCGAATTCGCCGACGAGATCGACGGCTGGATCATCGACGCCCTGAAGAGCGTCGGCTGTGACAGCGCCAAGAGCGTGCTGGAGCTGCCCGTAGAGGAGATCGCGGCCCGCGCCGACCTCGAACTGGAGCAGGCCCAGAAGGTCGTAGCGATACTGAAGGCGGAATTCGAAGAGTAATCACAAGCGAAAGAAAGGAAAACACACGATATGGGTAACGAAAGAAAATTAAGGCTCATTCAGGTTGCAAAGGAGTTCAAGGTGGGACTGAATACCATCACGGACTTCCTGCAGAAGAAGGGTATCAAGAGCGACGGATCGCCCAACACGCTGGTCGATTCGGAGACTTATGCCGTTCTGGAGAAGGAGTTCGGGGCGAACCGCGCCGCAGGCAACGCACGCGATTCGATCCGTGAGCGCATCTCCCTGAAGCAGACGACCATCACTCTCGAAGAAGCTAAAAAGCAGGAGCGCGAGGAGGAAAAAGAGGTGGTCATCAAAAGCAACGTAATCAGCGTCAAGGATGAAATCCAGCAGCCGAAGATCCTCGGCAAGATCGACCTGTCGCCCAAACCCAAGGCGGCTCCGACCCCCGCTCCCGCCCCGAAGGCGGAACCGGTGAAACCGGCCGAACAGCCCCGTGCGGCCCAGCCCGCACCCGCCGGTGCGCCCGTCGAAGCGCCGAAACCCGCGGCGAAGCCCGAACCCGCCGCAGAGAAACCGGCAGCTCCCGAAGTCAAGACGGCACCTGCGGCTCCCGCAGCACCGGCTGCGGCCGCGGCGACTGCGGCGCAGACCGAAACCGGAAAACCGGCTCCCGCGGCGGCCCCCGCTCCGGCCGCAACTCCGGCAACGACTCTGGCTGCGGCACCAGCTGCGGCTGCAGCACCGGCACCCAAGCCCGAACCCGCAGCGCCGAAAGACAATATCTTCCGCCCCGAAACCGTGACCCTGACGGGTCCGCAGGTGCTCGGCACGATGGACGTGTCGGGATTCGTCGCCGGCGGCAAGCATAAACGCAAACGTCTCCAGAAAGAGAAGGTGGACGTGAGCAAGGCCCCGAAAGGCAACACGCCGGGCGGCAACCGTCAGGGCGGCAATCAGGGCGGACAGGGAAGCCAGAACCGTCCCGGAGGTCCGGGCCAGAACCAGCCCAGACCGGGCGAAGGCCGCCGCAACAAGAACAAGGGCAAGGCGGCTCCCAAGCCGATCGTACGCCCCGAAGTGAGCGACGAGGAGGTTTCGAAGCAGGTAAAGGACACCCTTGCCCGTCTGACGGCCAAGGGCGCCAAGAGCAAGAGTGCAAAATACCGCAAGGACAAGCGCGACGCCGTAGCCGAGCGTATGAACGAGGAGTTCGAACGCGAGGAAATGGAACGTTCGACGCTCAAAGTCACCGAATTCGTGACCGTGAGCGAGTTGGCGACGATGATGAACGTCACGCCGACTCAGGTCATCACGGCCTGCATGAATCTGGGACTGATGGTGTCGATCAACCAGCGTCTCGACGCCGAAGCGCTCGTGGTCGTGGCCGAGGAGTTCGGCTACAAGGTCGAATTCGTCTCGGTGGAGATTCAGGAGGCGATCAACGACGACAACGAAGACAAGGAGGAGGACCTCGTGCCGCGTCCGCCGATCGTGACCGTCATGGGCCACGTGGACCACGGCAAGACCTCGCTGCTGGACAATATCCGCAAGACCAACGTCATCGAGGGCGAGGCCGGCGGCATCACCCAGCATATCGGCGCCTACAGCGTCGAGCTGAACGGCCAGAAGATCACGTTCCTCGACACGCCGGGCCACGAAGCCTTTACGGCCATGCGCGCCCGCGGCGCCGCCGTCACCGACGTTGCGATCATCATCGTGGCGGCCGACGACAGCGTCATGCCGCAGACCGTCGAGGCCATCAACCATGCGCAGGCTGCAGGCGTGCCGATGGTTTTCGCCATCAACAAGATCGACAAACCCAACGCCAACCCCGACCACATCAAGGAACAGCTCTCGCAGATGAACTATCTGGTGGAGTCGTGGGGCGGTAAATATCAGGATCAGGAGGTTTCGGCCAAGAAGGGCATGAACCTCGACAAACTGCTCGAAAAGGTGCTGCTCGAAGCCGAGATGCTCGACCTGAAGGCCAACCCCAACAAGAAGGCGCAGGGCACCGTCATCGAATCGACGCTCGACAAGGGCCGCGGATACGTCTCGACGATCCTCGTACAGAGCGGTACGCTCCACGTGGGCGACGTGATCCTCTCCGGAACCTACACGGGCCGCGTGAAGGCCATGTTCAACGAAAACGGCAAGAAAGTGGAGTCCGCAGGCCCCTCGACACCGGTTCAGGTGCTGGGTCTGAACGGCGCCCCGCAGGCCGGCGATACGTTCAATGTCATGGAGGACGACCGTTCGGCGCGCGAAATCGCCAACAAGCGCGAGCAGCTGCAACGCATGCAGGGCATCATGACCCAGAAGCACGTGACGCTCGACGAGATCGGACGCCGCATCGCCATCGGCTCGTTCAAGGAGCTGAACATCATCGTCAAGGGCGACGTGGACGGCTCGATCGAGGCCATGTCGGGTTCGCTCATCAAGCTCTCGAAAGAGACCGTGCAGGTCAACGTCATCCACGCCGCCGTGGGTCAGATTTCGGAATCGGACGTGCTGCTGGCCGCCGCTTCGAACGCCATCATCGTCGGCTTCCAAGTACGTCCGTCGGCTTCGGCGCGCAAGCTGGCCGAGAAGGAGGAGATCGAAATCCGTCTCTACTCGATCATCTACGACGCCATCAACGACATCAAGGACGCTATCGAGGGCATGCTCGAACCGGTCATGAAGGAGGAGATCGTCGCTTCGGTCGAAGTGCTGGAGATCTTCAAAATCTCGAAGGTCGGCACCGTCGCCGGATGCGTCGTCCGCGAAGGCAGGCTCCAGCGCAACACCCCGATCCGCGTCATCCGCGACGGTATCGTCATCTACACGGGCAAGCTCGGCTCGCTCAAACGTTTCAAGGACGACGTCAAGGAGGTCACCAACGGTCAGGACTGCGGTCTGAACATCGAATCGTTCAACGACATCCGCGTCGGCGACATCGTCGAGGGATACGAACAGGTAGAAGTGAAACGCAAATAGCTACGCTATGCTGCCGAAACGTCTGATTGTTTTGCTGATGTCGCTCTGCACCCTGTGCGGAGCGGCATCGGCCGTTCAGCCCCGGACCGACCTCACGCAGAAGGAGCAGAAGGCGCTGCAGAAGGCTCAGAAGAAGAAGATCCGTCAGGAAGCCCGCCGCTTCGAGAGCCTGCGCAACGACGCCGTCGTGCAGTTCGCCCGCGAGCACCAGCCCTCGGACATCAGCACCCCTTCGTTCGTGAACGACTTCCGGATCTCGAACGTCATCTGCGCCGGAGACAACATCTCCGGCACCGTCATGCTGCATTTCGACATCACGCCACTTTACGGCGGCTTCCGGCTCTACATGGGCGGCGAGCGCAACGGCACCTACGCCTTTGCCAAAGGTCTCGCCTACCCTTCGTCGGACCATTACGGCCGCATCTACACGATGCGCAGCGGCCAGCCCGAACATATCGTGGTGACGTTCTACAACATCGCGCCGGGCGTGGAGCGGCTCGACCGCGTGGACGTCAGCATGGGTCTGGCGCTCAACGCGCTGAACATCATTTCGATGCGTAACGTGCCGATCTTCTGGACCTACTCCGACAAAGCCATCAAAAACTACGTACAGGAAAACGCAAACAAGGTACCAGCTAACTAAAACCAATACAAACTTAAAGTAAAAATGACTACCCAGATCAAATTTACCACTGCCGAAGAAGCCGTCAAGGTTATCAAATCGGGCGACCACGTACACCTGAGTTCCGTGGCTTCGGCTCCCCAGTGCCTTATCAACGCCATGTGCGCGCGCGGCGAGGCCGGTGAACTGAAGGATGTACACATCCACCACCTGCACACCGAAGGCCCGGCGCCCTATGCCGACGAGAAATTCGAAGGCGTGTTCCAGCTCGACTCGTTCTTCGTGGGCGGCAACGTCCGCAAAGTGACGCAGAGCGGCTACGCCGACTACATTCCGATTTTCCTGAGCGAGACGCAGCGTCTGTACCGCTGCGGCGCGGTTCCCTGCAACGTGGCGATGATTCAGGTATCGACGCCCGACAAACACGGCTTCGTATCGCTCGGCACCTCGGTAGACGCGACGCTGGCTGCCGTGGAGACCGCCGATTACGTGCTCGCCGTGGTGAACAAGCACGTTCCCCGCGCCTTCGGACAAGCCATGATCCACTCGTCGAAGATCGACTACTTCGTGCAGGACGACACTCCGCTGATGGAGGCGCACTTCTCCGAGCCGAACGAGACCGAGACGGCCATCGGCAAGCACTGCGCAGCCCTGATCGAGGACGGCGCGACGCTGCAGATGGGCATCGGCGCCATTCCCAATGCCGTGCTGGCGCAGCTGGGCGGCCACAAGAACCTCGGCATCCATACCGAGATGTTCGCCGACGGCGTGCTTCCGCTGGTGGAGAGCGGCGTAATCAACGGCGAAGCCAAAAATATCGACAAGGGCAAGATGGTCTCGACGTTCCTGATGGGTTCGCAGCGCGTCTACGACTTCATCGACGACAACCCGGCCGTATTGATGATGGACGTGGGCTACACCAACGATCCCTACATCATCTCGAAGAACGACCGCGTGACGGCCATCAACTCGGCCCTGCAGGTAGACATCACGGGACAGGTATGCGCCGACTCGCTGGGCACGAAGTTCTATTCGGGCGTCGGCGGCCAGATCGACTTCGTATACGGCGCATCGCTCTCGAAGGGCGGCAAAGCCATCATCGCCATGCCTTCGGTCACCAACAAGGGCATTTCGAAGATCGCTCCCGTGCTCACGCCGGGCGCAGGCGTCGTCACGACCCGCAACCACATCCACTGGTTCGTAACCGAGCACGGCGCCGTAGACCTCTACGGCAAGACGCTGCAGGAGCGTGCCCGCCTGATTATCTCGGTGGCCGATCCTTCGGCTCAGGAGGAGCTGGACCGCGCCGCTTTCGAGCGTTTCGGCCAGCACCACCACTACGTAAAGAACTACATGAGCAAGTAATAAATTATTACGCAATCGAGAAGCGCCCCTGTTACAGCGGGCGCTTTTTTCGTATCTTTACGCCAACAAAAACACCCCGAAATGAAACGATACGCCTGTATACTGCTTGCGCTCCTGTCCGCCGGATGCGCTACGTCCCGCAGGAGCGCCGTCGCAACCGCTCCGCAGGAGAAACAATACGCCGTCATTCTTTCGATGGACGCATTCCGCTGGGACCTCGCAGGCCGCAGCCACACGCCGACGCTCGATTCGCTCGCCCGCGTCGGCACCTATGCCGAAATCTACCCAGTCTATCCCTCGAACACCTTTCCGAGCCATTACGCCATGGCCACGGGCCTGCATCCCGACCACCACGGGGTCGTGAACAACGGCTTCTACGACCGCACGCAGGGACGCCGGCTCTCGGTTTTCGACTCGCTGGACGTCCGCACGCCGGGATTCTGGGGCGGAGAGCCGATCTGGAATACGGCGGAACGGCAGGGGCTTACGGCCAACATCTTCATGTGGCCGGGCAGCGAAGTCCCGATCGGCGGCCGTCAGGCGACCGTCTGGACCCGCTACTCGTCCAAACCGGACTACTACCAGCGCGCCGACTGGGTGATCGACGCCATGACGCGCCCCGAAGCGGAGATCCCGCAGCTGGTGATGTGGTACTTCGAAGAACCCGACGCCGCGATGCACACCTACGGTCCCGAATCGCCCGAAGCCGTGGGCCGCGCCGAGCATATCGACTCGGTGCTCCGCTACTTCTTCCGCGAGATACGCCGCTCGCCCGTCTTCGACCGCATCAACTTCATCGTCACGGCCGACCACGGCATGGCCGAGCTTTCGCCCGACCGCTACATCAACCTGCTGCCGCTGCTCGACACGGCGCAGGTCGTGCGCGTCGTTCCCGGCACGCCGTTCGGTCTCGAAGTCAAGGAAGAGTATGCGGACCAAGCCGTGCGCACACTGCGCCGCACGGGCCATATGAAGGCATGGCGGCGCGAGCGGATGCCCCGCCGGTTCCACTACGGCACCCACCCCACCCGCCTGACGAACGTCATCGTCATTCCCGAAACGGGCTGGACGCTCGACTACGCCCCGCAGGAGCGTCCCGTACGCAAGCGCGGCACGCACGGCTTCAACAACCGCGACCGGGATATGCACATGGTATTTTACGGCTCCGGCCCCGCCTTCCGCAAGGGCTACCGACAGCGATCGTTCCAGAACCAGAATATGTATCTTATCCTCTGCCGGCTGCTGGGCATCGAACCGGCCCCCAACGACGGGGAGTGGCGCGACATAAAACGCATGTTCAACGAAAATTAGAAATTATTTTTCTATATTTGTGAACTATGAAGATCAATCGTGCTATATGAGAATCAGCACACCCAAGAGCAGGCAGGATCTGCACATAAAAAAGCGCTACCGAGTGCTTGAAATCGGACCGGGCAACAATCCCTCTTTCCGGGCCGATGTCCTTGCCGACAAGTTTCTCGGCGACGACTCCCACCGCAGCGGAGGACTCCGCATCTATCCCCACCAGAAGCTGGTAAACGCCGCGGCCGAAGCGCTGCCGTTCGCAGACAAGGAATTCGACTACGTCATCTGCAATCAGGTGCTCGAACACAGCGACGATCCCGCCCAGTTCCTGCGCGAGGTGATGCGCGTGGGCAAGGCCGGATATATCGAAACGCCGAGCCTGCTGGGCGAATGGCTCTTCCCAAAGCAGTCGCACCGGTACGTGGTCCTCTGCATCGGCGACAAGCTGGTGCTGTACGACAAACAGCGCGTTCCGGGCAACTATGCCAACGACTACGGCGAACTGTTCCTCAATTACCTGCCCTATCAGTCGCTGCCCTACAAATTGCTGCCGTTCTCCGAGGGAGAGCTGATGCACGTGCGTTACGAATGGAAAGACGACATCGACTTTCTGGTAAACCCGACGGACGAATACTACAGCAAATTCTTCCTGAAGAAATGGGACCGCCAAATGGTCTGCACGCTCTTTCCGCCGCGCGGATTCGTCACCGAACTGGGACGTACGCTGCGGGCCGCAGCACACGTCATCGGCGACAAACTGCGCCGGTCGCAGGGACGCCGTCCCATCACGCTCGAAGAGTACAGAAAGCTCCATCCGGGAGAACTCAGGTAGCGTCGTCGGCCGCGTTAGGATATAATATAAAAAATTATATTTTTGTAGAAACCCACAAAATAAAATACTGATATGAAAATTAAACTTTTTTTTTATCACAACACTTTTCTGCTTTACATCTTGCTCGGAAAACACTGAGCCTATCCATCCTTCTATATCAATCTCAGAAGTGACCGTAAGCGAAGACTTCACTCTTACATTCAAGATTGTTTCTGAAAAAGCAGCCCAAAGCGCATATATTGTGACACTCAAGAGCGAAGCTCAGCCGTCTGAGAAAGAGGTTATTAGTAAAGGAACCGCAGTGCAAGCAGAGGGGGGGGGATCTATGTTACGGTAGAAAACCTCATGTCTAGTTCTGAATATGTCATTATAGCAGCGGCAGTCAGTGCTGACGGTTTGTACACTTCAGACGCAAAAAATATAACGACCAGCCAAGAAGCAAAGTTGCCTGGTACAAATCTTGGTGGCAATGCCAACTCATATATAGTTTCTGAAAAAGGCCAATACAAATTTGAAACTACAAAAGTAAACGGATCTGAAATTTCAGATATAAATTCTGCCGATTGGCTTTGGATGACGAAAGGGAACAATAGTTCAAACCCTATAATCAGTGATGTAGTCTACAAAAGTGGAGAAATTGGTTTTACTGTTTCCGGAGTCGAGGGAAATGCAGTAATTGCTGCCCTTGATACAAAAAACAACATTGTTTGGTCTTGGCATATTTGGATAACAGATGTTCCTCAAACTATGGAATATGAAAACGGAACAGTCTTTATGGACAGGATGCTGGGAGCAACAAGTGCAGATAGAGGCTCAAATAAGGAGAATTATGGACTATTCTACCAATGGGGAAGAAAAGATCCGTTCTATGGCGGAACAAAAGACGAGTACAAAACCGGAGCGTTTGCAACTGCAAATACCGAAACAACAATCAATCCGGCCTTAAATATGAAATGGCGGTATACAAAAAAAGGTGTTGATATTGAAACTTCAATAAAAGAACCTATGAATTATTTTATGGGAGATAAAAATATTGATTGGCTTGCAAACGAAGACCCCTCCCTTTGGAACAATATAAAAACCGATTACGATCCTTGCCCTGCAGGATACCGCGTACCTTCAGCAACAGAAATAGAAAGCATAAAGCAAATTGAAGCAGAACTTGATGAAAATGACTATGCCAAAGAATTTTGGTACACTTGGAACAACGAAACAACATATTACCCATCTTATGGGTGCCGAGACGAGAAAGGTGAACTTGTAATGGAAGGCGGCGTATTTATGTGGACATCATCTCAGCATTTGAACCAGTCGAGTTATTCTACAAGGGTTGTTTGTTGGGGATTCTTTACAGACATTAACGGAATCGGCGGCAGAGGCACCGGAAACAACATCAGATGCATAGTTGACTGCAAGTAAAACTATATCTGAAAACAGCACCTGCTATATTATAAAGTTTATAAGGGCAATTGAAGCTACAATGAATTTGTGTGTACCATCCTAAATCCCAATTGCCTATGAAGCATTAAAAGCGTATTATGACTTAATTGCGAATCACTTCCGCGCCGTTCCGCACTAAAAGCGCCGGCACATACATATAAAAAGCGTTAGCTTTGTACCTTGCTTTCTGAAAATCTGGAAAATTTTAAGAGCAACCAAGGAATGAAGTTTGACGCTCACGTTTCCAACGTGGGCTTCATTCTGTATTTGGTTGCACAGGTTATTCCAGAGCCTCAGAAAGCAGATCAGAGTTTTGTCCCACGTTTTTTGTATCCCTATCCCAAACTCCCACTTACATATGCCGGGGGACAGGCATTCCGATATTTGTCATGAACAACTATCTCCTGCTGATCGGCATCAGCTGCGTCCCTGCCGTAACGGGCATGTGCGCCACGCTGCCGCTCTGGTATCAGAGGCACCTGCGTAATCAGACGATTCACACGCTGGGCCTGACGCTCCTTTTCCTCACCTTGGTAATCTGCCTGCTGTCCGTAATCACGAACGAAAGTTCGGGAATCGGATTCGCGGCCATCGCACTCAGCAGCATCAATTTCTTCCTATTCCGGCATTACGAACGCCTGCTCTATACATTGCGGTGCCCCGGCTGCCGCCGAGTAGCGCTCCGCATCCGCGCCATACACCACAAAACCTACAAACTTCACTGCAAGCACTGCGGACTCTACACCGATTGGCACGCATAACCGCTCGGCCAAGTCCCATTGCAATTTCCCGCGCAGGGAGTCGCGGAAGAACAAGACAACAGCCTCAGAGATATAAAACGCCGGCATTAAAAAGCATCATTGAAAAGGCGCAATGCCGATTTCCACGGACTGCGCCACAAATAGAAAAACGGCCGCCTCGGACTGGATTATAAATAGGAAAAAGGGCAGGACAGTTTTTCCCGAACCGTACAACGCGCCCCGTACATCGGATTAAAACCGTCTTCGCCCGGCGGGAGGATCTTCGGATCTTCCCGCTTTTCATTTACCGCTCCGTTCCGACTCATCCTCTCATCGACGGCACAAAACGCGCAGACAGGAATAGTCAGGCAAAAGTGCTCCAGCATCAGAGCTCTTCCATGAAACGACAATTCCTCACCGATAGAATAATTCAGAGATTTTTTCTATATTTGCATACAAGACAAAAAACTGATGCCTATGGAGAGATAATTGCACAATTTTTTCTGTTTACCAGATTTACACGTGCCGATCCGCACTAAAAGCGCCGGTACATACATATAAAAAGCGCCAGCTTTTATTCATACATCTTGAAACTTAGGACACTTCAAACGGTAGTTGTGAATAAAACGGACGCTCACGTTACTGCGTGGGCTATACTGTTTTATTTGACTACCAAGGTATCCTAAGACCGCAAGATGCAAATAAAAGTGTAGTCCCACGTTTTTTATATGTCCAGCACAATGAAACCGCCGAGGGACTGGCACTTCAATACCAGCAAGAAACATGAAAAAAATTTATTTCTGCCTTCCGGCAATCCTGACAGGCGTCTTACAGCTTTCAGCACAGGACATCATCACCAAATGTAACGGCGAAGAAATCGCAGCGAAAGTCGCCGAAATAGGCGACACGCAAATCAAGTACCGGAAATATGAAAATGCGCAGGGACCGCTCTACACTCTCCCGGCATCAGAAGTTTTCCTTATCCGATTCGAAGACGGAACCCGCGAGGTCGTAACGCCGCTGGACGCCCCGGCAGTCTCACCGGCCACGGCTGCGGAAACGACCGGGACGGAGAGCAGCACAACAGCTCCTGCGGCTGCGAATGAAAATTACGCACAGATCAACCGGAGCGTAAAGAGGACGAAGGAGCCGCTTCGAGACAAACATTTCTACATCGGACCGCGTGCCGAATTCGGATATGCGGCAATAACGTCCAAAAGCGGAAATATATCGGGCCCCGTCTGCTCGGCCGGAGTGATTGCCGAGTATATGTTCGACAAAATGAGTCCGCACGGTGCGGGTGCGGGAATCAGCTACGACATGTATATGTTCGAAGAGGATTTTGACCTGAACTGCATGAATATAGATTTGTATTACGTCTATCGGCCGCGCGGCCGCTGGAATTGCTTTGCAGGGTTCAAATTCGGAATCCCGGTCAAATCCGAAGCGTCAGGCGCCGACCTGAAAACAGTGACGAATACGGCCGTCGGTATCGAGATGGGCGCCGGATGGGCCACGCGGCATTTCGATCTCGGCGCGGCAATCTTCATGAACTTCAATAGTACGCTTGATATATCCGAAAGCAATCGGATGGCAGGTGTCAAACTCCGGATAGCATATCGCTTTTAAGCCATGAAACAGTTACTGTCATTCATCGTATGCTGTCTGATCGGAGCAAGTTCGGCAGCACAGGATATCATCCTGAAACGAAATGCCGAGCAGATCGAAGCCGTCGTGAAAGAGATTACCGACACCGACGTCAAATACAGGAAATTCACGCATACCGAGGGCGTCACCTATTCCATAAGACGCAGCGAAGTGTTCTCGATCACCTATGAAAACGGCACCAAGGATCTTTTCGCAGATGAAAAACCGCAGGCTGTCGCCGCGAGCTATCCCTACCCACCCGTTTCCCGCAGCTATTCGCTCGGAGAGCTGTTCGATGAGGGCGGTATCCGGGGCATTGTCATCCGGGTCTCAGAAGATGGCAGGCACGGACTGCTCCTGTCGCTCGTGGAAGGAAAAGCAGCATGGGGTTTTATTAACAAAAACCCATTGAAAGAAAAAGGCTTCGCGAGCGGCTGCACCGATACCGAAGACGGATGGAAAAATATGCTGGCCATACGGGAATTAATCGCAAACACGGACTTATTGTGGTCGAACCTACCTGCATTTTCGTGGTGCAAGGACCTCGGTCCGGGCTGGTATCTTCCGGCGCAAAAAGAATTGGAGTCCATATGGAATTTCGGGAGAAGTAATCCGGCTTACTCGTATAAGGAGCATAAAGAGGCCATAGAAAACCTGAATTTACGGCTTGCGGAATATGGCCAGCCGGAACTCGGCCGTATGCGCGACTATTGGAATTCGACGGAAGCAGATGCGAAGAGGGCGCATATATTGGTCTTTACCAATGCACCCTTCAAAAGCTACACAAAAGGAACAGAGAAATTCGCCGAACGCTTCGTAAGGGCCGTTCACAAATTCTGAACAGAGAGTTCTGATGGGGTGAGGGCCAAGCGGTCCTCACCCATTCTTTTAAAATCGAATAAAAGGCTTTGCGACATTCCCGCTAATTACGCCATTTCGCCAAACCGGGCAATCCAGTCAATTCAGTCTCCCATCAGACCAATAAGGTTCGGTATTTGTAGGTAAGAGAAAATGCAGAAAAGAGTAAATATCTTGTTTACAGGTATTTAATTCTCTGTTCTGCATCTGTTCCGAGCAATAAAATTGCATAATCGGGCAGGTTTGACGGTGAGTTTTGTTACTTATCCGTTACCTGCCCGAAATGCTTTTGTTTGCATTAAGGCATTTGTTTTCAGTTTGTTGCATCGGATTTCCGCATAACAAATAACTTGACTTAACGTTTAACCCATCCACAAAGTTCAAGTTATTATGCAACGCAGCACTTTCAAAGTCCTTTTCTATGTAAAAAGGCAGTCGGAAAAACACGGTCAGGTTCCCGTTATGGGCCGTATCACCATCAATGGCACGATGTCGCAGTTCAGCAGCAAACTCTCCGTTCGTTCCAGCCTTTGGGATGCCAAAGCCAACAAAGCCTCCGGCAGAAGTCTTGAAGCCCAGCGTCTCAATGAAAAGTTGGAGAACATCAAGACCAATATCGGCAAGCAGTACCAACGTCTCTGCGACCGTGATTCATACGTTACGGCCGAAAAGGTCCGCAACGCTTTCCTCGGTATGGGTGACGACTGCCGCCTGCTGTTGCAGACCTTCGACGAATACCTTGCAGATTTCCGCAAGCGCGTGGGCAAAGACCGCGCCTATTCGAGCTATGACAATTACCGCAAACGCCGTAACCGCCTTGCCTCTTTCCTCGAATACGAATACCACGTCAAGGATATTGCGTTCAAAGAGCTGAAGCGGGAGTTCGTGGAAAAGTTCGTCGTCTACCTCTCCACGGTAAAGGGTCTTGCTTCCGGGACGATCCATTCTACACTCAAGAAGCTGAAGCTGATGACCTACACGGCGTATAAGAACGGCTGGATTGCCGCCGATCCTTTCGCAGGTTTCTACGTGAGGCCGGAATACTCAGAACGCCGTTACCTTTCGGCTTCGGAGTTACAAGCCGTGATAGATGTCAGGCTCCCCAATTACCGAACGGGTATCAACCGGGATGCCTTCGTCTTCTGCGCCTTTACGGGCCTGAGCCATGCGGACGTAGTGAAACTCACCCACGCGGACATCCATACGGACGATAACGGGGAGCGCTGGATTATCGACAGGCGTCAGAAAACAGGTACGCAGTTCCGTGTCAAACTGCTTCCCGTTGCCGAAATGCTTTACGAGCGTTATAAGGATATGCATCTCTCAGGCGACCGGGTCTTTCCGCTCAAAGGCACTTATAATACGCTGAACATGTCCTTGCGGCATGTTGCCAGACACGCCGGTCTGTCGTTCAACCCCACGATCCACCTCGCGCGGCATACCTTCGCCACGACGGTTACGCTCACGCAGGGCGTACCGCTGGAAACGGTCAGCAAGATGCTGGGGCATAAGCAGATCACCACGACCCAAATCTATGCTAAGATCACCAATGATAAA
>NZ_AENZ01000034.1:0-12163 GCF_000183485.2 Alistipes sp. HGB5
TAAATTCACACCTAAACCTTAAACGACTATGGAACGAAACATTATTATCGAAAATCTCTGGAAAAGACGAATAAAAAGGGACAAATGTCTTCGTAATGCCTGTCAATAAGGCGTTTGCGAAGACAAATGAGGACAGGCGAAAAATCGAGGTAACGTAAAGGAAAGCGGATTTATGAAGAAGAACGGTCTCCAAATCATTACCCGCCGAATGGTGATTTTTAACACACCGTGTTGTATTTGGCAGCTTGTGGCACAGGTTGGCATATCAAGGTCTAACTCGTTGAGTAATAACTTTGCAAACAAAAAACGAGTATGGCAAGAAGCACATTCAAGGTTCTGTTCTACGTGAACGGCAGCAAGGAGAAAAACGGTATTGTCCCCATCATGGGACGAGTGACAATCAACGGGACTGTGGCGCAGTTCAGTTGTAAGCAGAACATCCCGAAAACGCTTTGGGACGTGAAAGGAAACAAGGCGAAAGGCAAGAGCCGCGAGGCACGAGACATCAACCTTGCCCTTGACAACATCAAGGCGCAAATCATCAAACATTACCAGCGCATTTCAGACCGCGAGGCATTTGTTACGGCTGAGATGGTGCGCAACGCCTATCAGGGAATCGGCAGCGAGTATGAGACGCTGCTAAAAGCATTCGACCGTGAGAACGAAGTGTTCAAGAAACGGGTAGGCAAAGACAGGGTAATGGCTACCTATCGGGCACGTGTACGGGCAAGAAACCATGTAGCCGCCTTTATCAAGTCGTTTTACAGACGCAGCGATATGTCCATGTTGGAACTTACTCCCGATTTCATCAAGGAGTTCGCCGCATACCTCTCGACTGAAGCCGGATTGCGGAACGGTTCGATATGGGCAAACTGTATGTGGCTGAAAGGCGTGGTCATGAAAGCGCATTATAACGGGTTGATACCGCGCAATCCTTTCATCCAGTTTCATATCAGCCCCAATGTGAAAGAACGGGAATATCTGACGGAGGATGAACTGAAAGCGGTCATGACACATGAGTTTGCAGACAGCAAGCTCGCATACATCCGTGACATTTTCATCTTTGCCAGTTTCACCGCCTTGTCATTCGTGGACATTCAGGAACTGACGAATGACAACATCGTGGAGGTGAACGGCGAGAAGTGGATATTGTCCAAACGCCACAAGACAAAAGTCGCCTTCCAAGTGAAGCTGCTGGATATACCCTTGCAGATAGTCGAACGCTACCGACCGATGCAGAAAGACAATCGTATATTCCCCGGCTTGAACTATTGGTCTATCTGCAAACCGTTGAAACGGATGATAAGGGAATGTGGCATAACCAAGTCAATATCATTTCATTGCAGTCGTCATGGCTTCGCAACATTAGCTTTGAGCAAGGGGATGCCCATTGAAAGCGTAAGCCGTGTGTTGGGACATACGAATATAGTCACGACCCAACTCTACGCAAAGATAACCACGCAGAAGCTCGACAACGACCTGACCATGTTCGGCGACAAACTGAGTAAGACGTTTAACGGAATAACGATGTCATGAGTATGAGAAGAAACAGCATAACAGTGAATGAATCCGGCAATATCATCATGCCGGAGAATGTCTCAAACATTTGGATGAGCGAGCCGGAATTGGTGGAACTGTTCGGAGTAATTGCTCCGACACTTCGTTCTGCCATCAGAAACATCTATAACAGTGGAGCATTAAAAGAATACGAGGTACAGAAGTATGTTCGGCAGGAGAACGGGTATCATGCCGATGTGTTCAGCTTTCCGATGATAGTCGCACTTGCATTCCGCATTGACAGCTTCGGTGCGGAACAGGTGCGCAATGCCATATTTAAAAGGCTGTACTTGCGAAAAGAGAAAACAAATATCTTCTTTTCGCTGGGTATAAATGGTTGGGATATGTCTAATTATCAGGCATAAGTTCTAATGATATGACGACATGAAGTAGTGAGACCTATGCGTATTCCCATTGCCAACAATGTATTTATACGAGTATGTGAATAGGTGTATTGCCATTCATACGTACGATTACGACAAACCCGAAGAAAAATCCATTAGAATGGCATTTCTTCGGGCTTTTGTTGTATGTCATAAAGCCAAATCCAAGAAAATCTTACGTGAGGTATGCGTGAGTTGTTAATCCGTTCTGCGCTAATTGCCGAGTTTTGCACTGATTAAACAAAAAAATGAAGTGCTAATGAAACAAGGCAACTTTGAAAATGAGGAGTTTATCCGTGTGGGTACTACCCTCTACAAGTTAGTGAACCAGCCCCGTCTGAACGGAGGCTATGTGAAGAAGCGCATCGTGTGGAACAACGAAACACTGCGGCAGGACTACGGCAAGGACTATCTCGCCACCGTGCCGAAGTACGACGGCTTCTGCACCGTCCCCGACCATGTGGACTACCGTCCCGTGGTGGACAAGTTCCTGAACCTCTACGAGCCGATAGGACACCGTCCGCAACAAGGCGAGTTTCCCTGTATCCGGTCATTGGTGCGCCATATCTTCGGTGAACAGTATGAATTGGGCATGGACTATCTTCAATTGCTCTACCTGCAACCCGTGCAGAAACTGCCTATCCTGCTGTTGGTATCAGAAGAACGCAACACGGGCAAGAGTACATTCCTGAACTTCCTGAAAGCTGTGTTTCAAAACAATGTCACTTTCAATACCAACGAGGACTTCCGCAGCCAGTTCAATTCCGACTGGGCAGGAAAACTGCTCATCGTGGTGGACGAGGTATTGCTCAACCGCAGGGAGGACAGCGAGCGGTTGAAGAACCTCAGCACCACACTTTCCTACAAGGTGGAAGCCAAAGGCAAAGACCGTGACGAGATAGCGTTCTTTGCCAAGTTCGTGCTATGCTCCAACAACGAGTATCTGCCTGTTATCATTGATGCAGGTGAAACACGCTATTGGGTGCGCAAGATAGACCGTCTGCAATCCGATGACACAGACTTCCTGCAAAAGCTGAAAGCTGAGATACCTGCCTTTCTGTATTACCTGCAATACAGACAACTTTCCACCGAAAAGGAAAGCCGTATGTGGTTTGCGCCCTCTTTGCTGCATACCGAAGCCTTGCAGAAGATTATCCGCAGCAACCGCAACCGATTGGAGATAGAGATGTGCGAACTTATCCTTGACATTATGGAAAGTGTCGGCACGGACACATTCTCGTTCTGCCACAACGACATTCTTCTTTTGCTGGTACATTCGCAGGTAAAGGTGGAGAAGCACCAAGTCAGAAAGGTATTGCAGGAATGTTGGAAACTTACTCCTGCCTCTAACGGGCTTACATATACCACTTACCAATTCAATTACAATCGGGAGTGCCGATATGAGCCGATAAAAAGAGTCGGTCGTTTCTACACCGTCACAAGGGAACAACTTGAATCCCTGTAATACTATTCTTTTTTTGTTGAATTGATGAATAATGATATAACCATACTGATAATAAACAGCATACACTCTCAACAAATTCTCAACAATCGAAAAGAAAAGTTGAGAGGGAAACAGCATCAGTTTGTTGGATTCTCTATTTGTGAGTGGTTTGTTGAGAAGATGTTGAGAATATAAAGCATTAACGTATAGGACAATACATATCTCATTCATCAAATCAACGTTTTTACAGTCATCATCAAATCCATAGAAATTATATCATGAACATCCAAGAAGCAAAACAAATCAAAATTGCGGACTATCTGCAAAGTTTGGGTTATTCGCCCGTAAAGCAACAGGGAAACTGCCTGTGGTATAAATCCCCGTTCCGTCAGGAAACGGAAGCCTCGTTCAAGGTGAACACCGACCGCAACCTGTGGTTCGATTATGGACTGGGAAGAGGTGGTAACATCATCGCACTTGCAGGGGTACTGTACGCATCCGACCATGTGCCTTATCTGCTTGGCAAGATAGCGGAACAGGCACCACACATCCGTCCCATATCTTTCTCTTTTCGCCAGCAGGCATCCGAACCGAGTTTCCAACATTTGGAGGTGGGCGAACTCACCCATCCGGCATTGCTCCGATACTTGCAGGAACGGGGCATAAACATCGCTTTGGCAAAGGCGCAATGTAAAGAGCTCCACTTCACCCATAACGGCAAGCCCTATTTCGCCATCGGTTTTCCGAATGTGGCGGGAGGATTTGAAGTGCGTAACCGTTTTTTCAAAGGCTGTGTCGCACCCAAAGACATCAGCCATATTCGGCAACAGGGAGAAGCGAGAGAGAAATGCCTTGTATTCGAGGGCATGATGGACTATCTTTCATTCCTCACGTTGCGGAAGAGGAACTGCTCGAACTTGCCCGACCTTGACAGGCAGGATTACGTCATCCTCAATTCGACCGCCAATGTTTCCAAAGCTATAGATGTGCTGCACGGGTATGGACGTATCCACTGCATGCTCGACAATGACGAGGCGGGAAGAAAGGCGTATCGGGAATTGGAAAGGAAGTTCGCCGGACGCATCCGCGACTTCTCCGACAACTACAAAGGGCATAAAGACCTGAACGATTACCTGCGTGGAATCCGGCAGAAATTAGCCGTTAGTCCACCGCCAAGAACTATCGTAAAACCCAAGAAGAAAGGGTTGGGATTATGACATCCCGAATGAGAAAAACGGGAGATGCCCGAAACTCATTCCTTAAGGATTGGGAGGTAGCAAGTTTGTGTTTCGGGTGTACCGAAACCGCTTGCCACCCACCATCCAAATTGCAGGAGGTGGCATCCCGTCGGTCTATACAGTTGAATCAGTAACCGAATTAAAAGGAATAAAATATGGAACAGACAAAGGAACACAAGGAACGCAACAAGGGAGGTCGCCCCAAGAAGGAAGCAACCGAGAAACTGAAATACCGTATCGCAGTGAAAATGACGGCAGCCGACTACTTCCGCCTGCTGACACGATCGCATGAGGCGGGCGTATCACCAAGCGAGTACATGAGGGAATGTTTCCGTAACGGTCATGTGAAAGAACGGCTGTCGGAGGAACATGCCGGATACATCCGCCAACTCTGCGGCATGGCTAACAATCTCAACCAGCTTGCGCGTAAGGCAAACGCCGGAGGCTTCCACGATGAACGGTGGGACTGCAAGGTGGCAGTGGCAAGGATTCATGAACTTATAACCAAGATAGGGATATGATGGCGAAAATCGTAAAAGGAAGCGACTTCAAGGGTGCGGTGGATTACATCATCGACAAGAAGAAGGATACGCAGATAGTAGCAAGCGAAGGCTTGTTTATGGAAAATCTGGAAACTATCGCCATGAGTTTCAATGCCCAGTCACGGATGAACGATAAGGTGACAAAACCTGTCGGACATATCGCGTTGAGTTTTTCCAAAGAGGATGAGTTACGGCTGACGAACCGTATCATGGCAGGCATCGCGCTTGAATATATGGAACGGATGGGAATCAAGAATACGCAGTTCTTCATCGCCCAGCATTTCGACAAGGAGCATCCGCACGTGCATATTGCTTTCAACCGCATAGACAACAACGGCAATACCATATCGGACAGGCACGAGCGTCTGCGCAGTACCCGCATCTGCAAGGAATTGACCTTGAAATACGGCTTGCATATGGCTGGCGGAAAGGACAATGTCAAACGCAACCGCCTGAAAGAGCCAGACAGGACGAAATATGCGCTTTACGACATCATCAAAATGGAAGTCGGCAGATGCGGCAACTGGAACGTGCTTATCGCCAACCTGAAACGGCAGGGAGTGGAAGTACATTTCAAGCATAAGGGGCAGACCAGCGAGGTGCAGGGTGTTGTATTCTCCATGAATGGCTACCATTTCAACGGCTCCAAAGTGGACAGGCGTTTCAGTTATTCCAAGATTGACGCGGCTTTGCAGCACAACAGATGCAGGGAACGTATGGGAATAACAGCCGGAATATATGAAACGGCTACACCAAGCGCACCGTCCGGCACGGCACAAAGCGAGTTGTTCAACGGCTCTTGGGGATTGCTAAAAAGCAGTGGCTCATCTTATAACGCTGCTGATGCGGAAGCCAATCAGGAAATGGTGGATATACTTCGCAGAAGGAAGAAAGTTAAGCGCAAGAGAGGTGTTGGGTTCTAATATTCTGTACTAATCCAATTCTCACGACACTTGCGCTCTATATTCATTCGGAGTGTAACCTACCTCTTTCTTGAACAGTCGGGTAAAATGTTGCGGGTACTGAAAACCGAGATTATAGGCGATTTCATTAACGGTGTCGTCTGTAGATGCAAGTTCCGTCTTGGCTATTTCAATAGACTTGTCATGAATGAAATGCAGGGCGGTTGAACCTGTTTCTTTTTTCAATAAATCACTGAAATAGTTGGGCGAGAGGCAGAGCTTGTCTGCACAATACTGTACAGTGGGCAAGCCTATCCGTTTAGCAGCCCCATCATGGAAGTATTCGTCAAGCAACCGCTCAAATCTTGCGAGGATGTCTCGGTTTTGGTTGTCGCGTGTGATGAACTGGCGGTCATAGAAACGTGTGCAGTAATCAAGGAACGTCTTGATGCTGTCTGTGATGAGGTTCTTGCTGTGACGGTGTATCGGATGGTTCAATTCATATTGAATCTTGTGGAAACAATCCATGATGATTTGCCGTTCTTCCACACTAAGGTGCAATGCCTCGTTTGTCTCGTAGGAAAAGAACGAATATTCACGCATTATCCGCCCGAGAGGTGTATTCCGCAGCAGGTCGGGATGGAACATAAGCAGGTAGCCATCTGGTTGGAACTGCATGCCGTCATCTTCCGCACCGAACACCTGTCCGGGCGCGATAAATATCAGTGTGCATAATTATTCCTAAGTCTGTGAAACCGGAACGCATGAAGCAGAATCTCGACATATTAGACTTCACCCTGTCGGCCGACGACATGGCACGGATAAAGACGCTGGATACCGACAAGCCTTTCTTACTCGGCTCGCACGAAGATCCAGAAATCGTAAAATGGTTCATGCAGTACAAAAACGCCTGAACATCAACAACCATATTTCGATAGCCGCTATCGACTATATTAAGAAGTTATTCGTATATGCCTTTATTGTAATCCGTCATGTACTGAGTAAATGTTTTGCCTGTTTGCTGTTTGAAGAAGCGCATGAGATGGCTCGGATCAGAGAAATTGAAATCATCCGCCATTTCACTGACAGTGCGGTTGGAGAATAGCAATTCGTTCTTCAGTTCCTCAAGCAGACGTTGTTTTATCAAATGGGTAGCTGATACTCCGAATTGGGCTTTTACTGAGTTATTGAGTGTGATGCGACTGACATGAAGCATGTCTGCATATTCCTGCACCCGCTGGTGGGTGCGGATATTCTGTTCCAACAAGTCCTTGAACCGAAAAGCGAAATTGTTTTTAGCAATTTCAGCGGGCAAGCAATAGGCGGCAGCGTATGTACGATTGATAATCAGCAAAAGATAATATAGTAAGGAAACAATGATATTGTACGTATCGGACACTGGATTCATCAGCTCATACTTAATCTTTCCGAGCAGCCGCATATATTCCTTCATTTCGTCATGTGTGGCATTGATGTAAGGCGGCGTATCTGTCTGGTAACAATACAAAAGGCGAAAAACGAAGAACTTGTCGGCGATAAAAGTACGCATGAAATCTTCGCGGAATATAAGGAACGTGTAATCCAACGCCGTCTCATCTACATGCCACTCTTGTTGCTGATGGGGTGAAAGCAGGAGAACCATGCCGTCGCGCAGTTCAATCTTGCGGAAGTTCAGTAGCAAATATCCGTTTGCCTTACGGAAAAAGTAGAAGCTGAAGAAGTCTGTCTTAAACCGCTTGTTTTCTGTCAGCACAAGTCCGATGTCCTTGTTTATGGCAGTATTGATGTAAAAATCCACGCCGCAGCGTGTCTTGTTGAACGGTACGCTGACCAGTCGATCAGGGTTGATTATCTCGTCCATATCCTTGTCGTTTTTGCAAAGATAATAATTTCATTTATCAAAATGGCATAATTACCGTTTTTTCAGGCATAGATGTTTCGCCGGATTCTTCCGAACTTTGCACCCGTAATCAATAACAAGACATATAGTCATGAAAAAGACATCTACAGTACAATTGGTGCGCAATGCCACCTTGAAAATCAGGTATGCGGGACACACCATGCTAATTGACCCCGTTTTAGCCGACAAAGGCACTTTGATATCGGCCCTCGGTGTGAATAAAACACCGAGGGTACACCTCACCATTCCTATTCAGGATATTATCGGAGGCGTGGACATGGTGCTCCTGACCCACAATCACATCGACCATTACGAGCCGAGTGTCCCCACACATTTGCCCAAAGAAATTCCTTTCTACGTTCAGCCCCAGGACGCGGACGCCATCAGAAACGACGGATTTACAAATGTGATACCCATCGAAGAAATAAAAACAATAGACGGCATATCCATTTACCGCACGACCGGACATCATGGTTTCGGGCAGATCGGGCAGATGATGGGACCTGTATCAGGTTATGTGCTAAAAGCCGAGGGCTTCCCGACCGTTTATATAATGGGTGACTGCCGATGGGAAGCATGTATCCGAGACACCGTGGAACGGTTCAATCCTGACTATATCGTGGTAAACTCCGGAGGTGCAATCTTTCCCGAATTTTCCAAAACGGACGGTCCTATCATCCCCGACGAGAACGAAGTGATGCAGATACTTGACGAATTGCCTTCGCATATCAAGCTGATAGCCGTACACATGGATGCCATCGACCATTGCCAGACCACCCGTGCAATTCTGCGCAATGAGGCAACGCATCACGAAGCCGACATGAGCCGGCTGATTATCCCGGAGGACGGAGAAACAGTTGTGTTATGAGTGTCTGCATTAAATCCCTGATAAAAAACATGAACATAGTGGTAGGGTGCACTATAGGATGCCCTTACTGCTATGCCCGTAACAACTGCCGCCGTTTCCACATTACCGACGACTTTTCCGTGCCTGAATACATGGAACGAAAACTGCGCATCATCGATACGTCCCGTCCTCATGTGTGGCTCATGACAGGAATGAGCGATTTCTCCGATTGGAAGCCTGAATGGAACGCAGAAATTTTCGAGCGGATCAGCAGCAATCCCCAGCACGCCTATATCTTTCTGACGAAGCGCCCTGACAAAATCAGTTTCTCCTCTGACGACGAGAACGTATGGATGGGCGTGACCGTCACGCGCAGTTCCGAGAAAAGGAGGATTGATGATTTGAAAAAGAATATCAAAGCACGACACTACCATGTCACGTTTGAACCTCTCTTCGATGATATCGGCGAGATTGATTTCGAGGGAATTGACTGGATTGTCATAGGCACAGAGACCGGAAACCGAAAAGGAAAGTCATATTCGCGCCCCGAATGGGTGCTTAGCATTGCAGAACAGGCAAAGGCTCATGGCATACCGGTGTTCATGAAAGAGGATTTGCTGCCGATTATGGGCGACGAAAGAATGATTCAGGAATTGCCGGAACAATTTACCAGACGAATACAATGAATATGGATACAATAAAGGAAATAGATGTAAAGAGTGTAATGACCAAATCCTCTCTGCCGGTGGGAGGATATTCGGTCAACCCTTATGTAGGGTGTCCCCACGCCTGCAGGTATTGCTACGCATCGTTCATGAAACGGTTCACCGGGCACACCGAGCCGTGGGGTACGTTTTTAGATGTAAAAAACTGGAAGCCGATAACGAATCCTCATAAATACGACGGTGAACGTGTTGTAATAGGGTCTGTGACGGACGGTTACAATCCGTATGAAGAAGAATTCCACCGTACCCGAAGGCTGCTCGAAGAGCTGCGAGGAAGCGATGCCGAGATTATGATATGCACAAAGTCCGATCTTGTCCTTCGCGATCTCGACCTGTTGAAGAGTTTTCCCAAAGTGACTGTGTCATGGTCTGTCAATACGCTCGACGAGCAGTTCTGCGCAGATATGGACAACGCCGTAAGCATTGAACGCCGTCTGAAAGCGATGCGTCAGACATACGAGGCAGGTATCCGCACCGTATGCTTCGTCTCGCCCATATTCCCCAGAATAACAGACGTGAAGGCAATAATAGAGGAGGTAAAAGATTATGCTGATTTAATCTGGCTTGAAAACCTGAATTTACGCGGGCAGTTCAAAGGCGGGATAATGACGTATATCCGTGAGAAGTATCCTGACCTCATACCGCTTTACGAGGAAATTTACAATAAAAAAAGGCTTGAATACTGGCAGGCATTGGAGCAGGACATTTCAAATTACGCCAAGGAGCAGGGCTTCCCGTATCGTATAAACGATCTGCCATACGGACGCTCGGAAAAAGGCAAACCTGTCATCGTAAACTACTTCTACCACGAAAAAATACGATTGACAAAATGAGGCTATGCCGGACTGATGCAGAAAAGTTGTAGCGCGGATAAAAGCACCATGTATGTGGATAATATCCGGCAATCTTCCGAGCGTATGCGGGAGATGCTCAACACGCTGCTGGATTTCTTCCGTCTGGACAACGGCAAGGAGCAACCCAACCTTTCCCCTTGCAGGATTTCCGCAATCACGCATATTCTTGAAACGGAGTTCATGCCCATTGCCATGAACAAGGGGCTGACTTTGATAGTGGAGAGCCACACCGATGCGGTGGTTTTGACCGACAAGGAACGTATCCTGCAAATCGGCAACAACTTGTTGTCAAACGCCATCAAGTTCACGGATAACGGTAGTGTATCATTGGCAGCGGATTATGATAACGGTTTGCTGAAACTTATCGTTGAAGATACCGGTACGGGCATGACCGAAGATGAGCAACAACGAGTATTCGGTGCATTTGAACGTCTTTCAAATGCCGCCGCAAAAGACGGCTTCGGATTAGGATTGTCCATCGTGCAGCGTATTGTGGCGATGCTCGGTGGAACTATACGCTTGGAAAGCGAGAAAGGCAAAGGGAGCCGCTTCACGGTGGAAATTCCCATGCAGACAGCCGAGGAACTGCCGGAACAGACAATTCAAGCGCAAATGCGCCATAATCATATCTGCCATGATGTGATTGCCATCGACAATGACGAGGTACTTCTCCTTATGTTGAAAGAAATGTATGCCCATGAAGGGATGCACTGCGATACCTGTACCAATGTTTCGGTACTGATGGAGCTGATACGAAAAAAGGAATACAGCCTGCTTCTGACGGATCTGAATATGCCTGAGATAAGCGGTTTTGAACTGCTGGAACTGTTGCGCTCATCCAATGTAGGCAACTCGAAGAGTATTCCCATAGTCGTGACAACCGCTTCGGGCAGTTGCAGCAAGGAGGAACTTATAGGGCGTGGATTTGCCGGATGCCTGTTCAAGCCGTTCTCCATATCCGAACTGATGGAGATTACGGATAAATGCGCATTAAGCAGCATATTGGATGAAAAGCCGGATTTTTCCACTCTGCTATCTTATGGCAATGAATCCGTCATGCTGGACAAACTGATAGCGGAAACCGAAAAGGAAATGCAGGCGGTCAAGGATGCAGAACAGCGTAAAGACCTCCAAGAACTGGACACACTTACACACCATCTGCGAAGTTCATGGCAGATTCTCCGTGCCGACCAGCCATTGAGGGAACTTTACGCCCAACTTCATGGAAGTGCCACTCCAGATGACGAAGCGATATGCAAAGCGGTGACCGGCTGTGCTGGATAAAGGTGCTGAAATTATCCGGCAGGCAAAAGAAGAAAGGAAAAATACGAAAATGGATAAAACAAGAATCATCGTGGTGGAGGACAATATCGTGTATTGCGAGTTTGTCTGCAACCTGCTGGCACGGGAAGGATTCCGTACCGTGCAGGCTTACCACCTCTCGACCGCGAAGAAACTTCTGCAACAAGCCTCAGACGGGGACATCGTGGTTTCTGACCTACGACTACCCGACGGTGACGGCATCGACCTATTACGATGGATGCGCAAGGAAGGCATGACACAACCGTTAATCATCATGACCAACTATGCCGAAGTGCATACGGCAGTCGAAAGTATGAAACTCGGCTCGCTGGACTATATCCCCAAGCAGCTTGTGGAGGATAAACTTATGCCTCTGCTTCATACCATCCTGAAAGAACGGAGTATCGGACGAAATCGTATGCCCGTTTTTGCCCGTGACAGTTCCGCCTTTCAGAAAATCATGCAACTG
>NZ_AENZ01000033.1:0-85484 GCF_000183485.2 Alistipes sp. HGB5
TCGGCCGGGAGAAAAAAGCGCCGAAAAAAAGCGCCGGAAAAAATCGGCCGGGAGAAAACCGGCGGTTCGGAAACGGGCACAAAAAAAGGAAACACGGAATCGGACTGCTGTCCGGGTTCCAGAGTTTCCTCACCAACCTAAAACTACTAACCTAAATGAACCTTAAAACTTCACTGCAAAGATAAGGCGAAAAAAGATTCCGTGCAAGTTTTTATTAAAATATTTTTATAATTTTTTTGTCGTATAAATAGAGCAACACGTTAATAACCAAACACATAGCAAATACAGAAAAATATTTACAGCCCGCAATATTTTTTTTCAGACTCCACGCAGTATTTACCGGAAACGCGCGTTTATACATAGTGACACCCTATTGAAGGGCTGCCGCTGATGGAAGACGGGAATAAATCACTACCTTTGCGCAATGAACAAAGCGGTAGGCATTATACAACATACCGGAAACCGGAACTACGGAACGAAGGCACAACGGCAAAGATATTGCGTCGTGCCGTATGCGGCCGTACCGGTAAGGCATCCTAAAAACATGTTACTGTAATGACTGTATCGTTGATCATCTCCACTTACAATTGGCCCAGAGCCCTCTATCTGTGCCTCGACAGCGTGATGCAGCAGACTGTCATGCCTTCGGAAATCATCATCGCCGACGACGGTTCGGGCATCGCCACACGCGACGTAGTCCGCCACTTCGAAGCGGTTTCGCCCGTACCGGTACGCCATATCTGGCACGAGGACGACGGATTCCGGCTGGCGGAAATCCGCAACAAGGCCATTGCGGCCAGCCGCGGCGAGTATGTCATCCAGATCGACGGCGACCTGATCCTGCAGCGTCATTTCATTCAGGACCACATGATTTTCGCGCAGCCCGGCTGCTTCGTCACCGGATCGCGCGGCATCATTACCGAGATGCTCACCAATCAGGTGCTGCGGGGCGAGATCACCTCGCTGACCCCGCTGATGAAGGGCGTCCGCAACAGCAACAACGTCGTCCGGATTCCGCTGATGGCCTATCTCTACCGGACGCTGGGTCCCTCCCGTTTCGTCAAGGGGTGCAACATGGCCTTCTGGCGCAGCGACCTGATCCGCGTAAACGGCTACGACGAAGAGTTCCGCGGCTGGGGCGGAGAAGATTCGGAACTGGCAACCCGGCTCAACAACAGCGGCGTGAGACAGCGGTGCATGAAATTCCGCGGCATCGTCTTCCACCTCTACCACGGCAAATGCGACCGCGACCGGCAGTCCGCCAACGAGGAACGCTACAAACAAAGTCTCTCCGAACACCGCACCCGCTGCCGGTGCGGACTCGACCGGCACCTGTCCGCATCGGAGCGGATCGTATATACCGACGCCGAGACTGCCGTCCCCGCAGGCGCAGGCAGCTGACCGAATCCCGACAATTTTCAGATTTCATATGCTTGTTTCAGTTATCACCCCCGTCTATAATACAGCGCAATACCTCGATGAATGTATCGGGAGCATTCTCTCGCAGAGCATGACCGATTTCGAGTTGCTGCTCATCGACGACGGATCGACCGACGGTTCGGGAGCAATCTGCGACCGTTACGCTGAAAAGGACAAACGCATCCGCGTATTCCACATCCCCAACGGCGGTGTCAGCGCAGCCCGAAATCTCGGACTGGACAACGCACGGGGCGAATTCGTGGTCTTCGTGGACTCCGACGACCGGATCACTCCGGATCACCTCCGGCAGCTCGCCGACAGCGATATCGGAGAGGACGGAGTCGCCTTCACGAACCTGTTCGAAGAGCGTCCCGCAAGCGGCAGGTATCCCCACGGACACACCCGGATTTATGCGATACCGGATTGCCGGATCACGGGCGGCCGGGAAGCCTGCATGCCCGTACTGGCGCAGCTGCTGCGCAGGCACTGCCTCGGCTGGACCTGCAACAAAATGTTCTCGCGCGCCACGATCGAACGCCATGGCCTGCGTTTCGACCGCAGCATCCGATACGCCGAAGACGAGATATTCACGGCCCAGTACTGCGCCCATATCACCCACCTCGTCAGCAACAGCAACCCCACATACCATTACCGGTACGTCCCCACGAGTCTGCTGCGCGGAAAGATAGACCCGATGATGCTGATGCGCATACGCCGCTACATCCACGAACAGTACAAGTCGCTGGGCTACTGCGACGAGATACTCTACCTCACGACCCGGACGCAGTTTTCGCGCCTGCGCCGCGAACTGCGCAGGACCAAAGGCTGGAACGCAGAGCTGGCCAACGAGTTGGCGCAGGGCATACTGGACAACTGGAAGTTCTACCGCGCCTACGTCCGTTCGGAATTCCGCAAAGGATTCTACGACACGAAAGCCCTGTGGATCGCCCGGCTGAGCTGCATGATAAACTCCCGGCTATGGGTCAAGCTGGTCATCAAGGGACTGCACATATAACATATAACATATAACATATAACATATAACATATACAAACGGCAAACGCCGCATCCCTCGGATGCGGCGTTTCGTTTTTCGCACGCAATCAGCGGCGGAACATCTCCAGCAGCGGATAGTAGCGCATCTGACGGCGAAGCTTCCACTTCCGGATCAGATTCAGGGGTTTGCGCTTCAGTCCCGCATGTCCGCGGGCGATATAGTCGTCAACGGCGTCCAGCACGCGCGCCGAACAGCGGCAGTCGCGGTGCGGCTCGTGGTGCATCGTATAGGCGCGAATCTCGCGCATCAGCTCTTCGGGCCGGGAGAGCGCCCGCTCCAGCGCCGGACCGACCTTTTCGGGACGGTCCACGTCGATCAGATGGGGGCCGGGATGCGAATTGCGGAAGGTTACGACGGGTTTGTCGAGGAACATGAACTCCAGAATGATCGACGAACTGTCACACAACATCGCGTCGGCTCGCTGCAGGAGCGGCATCTTATCGGGTCCCTCGAAAAAGGTCACGTTGTCGTTTTCGGCGGCGATCCGCTTGTATCCGGCGATGATATCGGGATCGGTCAGCTTCGGATGGAAGGTGATGATCCAGTCCCACGGCTTGGTTTTGGCCAGCAGCTCGATCTCCTTCATCAGATGGGGCGCAGAACATACATTGCGCGTAAAGGTCGGCGGATAGAGAATGACGGGCCGGTCGTTGCGGGGCCTGAGCTGCGTTTCGGGTGAAAAATAGGTGTCGGCTTTGGGCCAGCCGGTCTCGTAGACCCGGAAAAACCCGTATTGCCGCTCCAGCTCCTTGAAATAAGGCGTACTGCTGGGACCTTGCGTGCAGTAGATGTCGAACCAGCCGCGCACGGTGAAATGGTCGTCGATCGCCTCGATGCGTTTCTGAATGGCATAACCGTGGAAAAGCGCCACCTTCACGCCCGGAAAGAAATCCGGAATGTAGTTGCCCGGCGCGAAAACCGCGACGGGATTGTAATCGACGGCTTCGCGGATCGTTTTCAGATGCACTTCGCCCTCCTCCAGCGCAACCGGACAATCCGCTTCGATAAACCACGCCGCAGAATCGCCGCGGCGGCGGATTTCATGCTCCAGCGGCCGCAGGATCGAGTAGGCATAAGGCAGGGTAACGAACAAAAGGTACTTTTTAGGTTCCATCGGTCATATGGTTTTTAGATATCCTCAAGCTATGTAATTCTTCACCGCTTCGGCAATCCGCTCGCCGTCGAGAGCCGCCGAGATGATGCCGCCGGCATATCCGGCGCCTTCACCCGCCGGGAAAAGCCCGGCCGTTTCGGGGTGCATCAGCGTCGCAGGATCGCGCGGAATGCGCACGGGCGAAGAGGTCCGCGACTCCACGCCGACCACGACGGCTTCGTTGGTGACGAAGCCGCGCATCCGGCGGCCGAAGGTCGCAAGTCCCTGCCGCAGTCCCTGCGCGATGAATCCGGGCATCCACCGGTCGAGCCGCGAAGGGACGATCCCCGGAATATAGGAAGTTCTGGCAAGCGACGCGCTCGCACGCCCCGCGACGAAATCGGCGACGCGCTGCGCCGGAGCGATCTGACGGTCACCGCCGTACCGCCGCGCCAGCTCCTCGAACTGCTGCTGGAATTTCAGCCCGGCCAGCTCGCCCCATTCGGCGCGCAGGTGTTCGAAATCCGCCGGCCGCACTTCGGTCACCAGCCCCGAATTGGCATAGGGCGACGTGCGGCCGCTGGGCGACATGCCGTTTACCACCGACTGGGCGGCATCGGTCATGGCGGGAACGATGAATCCGCCGGGGCACATGCAGAACGAATAGACGCCGCGGCCGTTCTCCTGACTCACGAGCGAATAGGCCGCCGCAGGAAGGTATTCGCCGCGGGTTTCGCAATGATACTGGATCGAGTCGATCAGCGCCTGCGGATGTTCGATACGCACACCCATGGCGAAAGCCTTGGCTTCAAGGCGCACGCCTTCCCGGTGCAGCAGTTCGTAAATATCACGGGCCGAATGTCCCGTAGCCAGCACCACGGCCGCACCTTCGACGAGCGTCGCGCCGCACCATACGCCCCGCACCCGGCCGCCTTTGATTTCGAGGTCCGTCACCCGGCTGTTGAAAACGAACCCGCCGCCGGCATCGAGGATCGTCTGCCGGATGCGCTGCATGATACGCGGCAGTTTGTCGGTACCGATATGCGGATGGGCCTCGTAAAGGATTTCGGGCGTCGCGCCGTGGAAGACGAGCGTCTGCAGCGCCTTGTTATAGTCGCCGCGCTTCTTGCTGCGCGTAAAGAGCTTCCCGTCGGAGAAGGTCCCCGCACCGCCTTCGCCGAAAGCGTAGTTAGAATCGGGATCGACGTCGCCGTTGCGGTTGATCTGCGCGATATCGACCTTGCGGGCCGAGACGTCGCGGCCCCGCTCCAGAATCACGGGCCGCAGGCCCAGCTCGATCAGCCGCAAAGCGGCGAAAAGGCCCGCCGGACCCGACCCGACGATCACCACTTCGGTCCTCCCCGCGACCGACGGATAGTCGAAATGCACGGGCGCGGGTCGGGGTTCGCGGTCTGCATATACCTCCAGCGACAGGTTCACCTTGGGCTGCCGCTGCCGGGCGTCGATCGACCGTTTGACGACCCGCACCAAAGCGATATCCTGCTCCGGCATGCCCAAACGCCGTGCGGCGAGCGACGTGTAATACTTCGCATCGGCAGCCTGCCGGGGTGTCAGGACGAGTGTGATATTCTGCGGCATAATCGGGTAAAATTATCTACAAAAGTAAATAAAAAAGCCTTATAATCCCCGCCCCGGATTGCGATTTGTGAATTTTTATATACCTTTGCACATACCGAGCGGATATGGTGTAATTGGTAGCCACGTCAGACTTAGGATCTGATGCCTTACGGCGTGGGGGTTCGAGTCCCTTTATCCGCACAAAGGAGCCTTTTTCCGAGGCTCCTTTTTTGTTGCCCGTCCGGCGCAAAAAGAGGAAAATCGACTGTATATCATCATTTTGCAAAGGCTTCGACCGATTCCCCGAACCGAAAACGAAAAGACCGCCCGAAGACATTGGGGCTGCCCGAATTGTTCGGACAGCCCCTCTCTTCATTCATAAGTTGCGTCACTTCATCCCGACGGATGATCTTTCTTCCAGATAAAGCGTCATATACGTCAGTAACTTGTCGGCGTCTATGCAGCAGCCCGGCTCCCGCCGCCGGATACAGCGAAAAGCCTTGTCGATCGAATCCCAGAGCATCAGGCTGAATCGGTTCGCCTCGGCGGGAACCATGTACTTGGTCTGTACTGTCGGAAGCCACAGCGAAAATTCGACGCTGGCCGACTGCGGAAACAGTTCCAGCAACTCGTCCGATTCATGACGGTAGTCGAGAAACGTATTCTCGCACATCCCGAATTTGGGCCGGATGACCGTTTCATAGATTTTGGCGTGGGTTCTGCGATGATCGTATCGGTCGAAAACCCACCGATCGATCTTTTTGACGCTTACGACACGATAGTAACGCTAGGGACTCTCGTTCTCCTTTTTCATAACCACTGAAGTTTTAAGCAGGACGACATTATCCTTATCCTATTTTACGCATTTCGGCATACGTGAGATTCACCCTATAGTCCTGAAATTTGGAGCGTTTCGCCAATCGGCAATAACGGTGACAGACGGCGAGGGGCCGCCATAGCGTAAAACGCCGATGATCCGCACCCGGTTCGAGCATGACATCCCCGTAGTTCAGTATTTCGCAAAGTCGTACAGACATGGTCGAAAAGCCGTTTTTTTCGTTTGCGCGGCAAAGGTCCGGAATCCGGAAAAGCTTTCCAAGCCGATATGGAACGCTTCCACACCAATATTCGGGACGAACATGAAAAAGCCGCCCGGCCTTGCTGCGGGCAGCTTTCTGTTTTTTGGATGCAAAGGCACGGAATGTATGGGTGCGACGGGCACAGAAACCGCCGGCCGGAAACCACACCCAGCGGCCAACCGGTCGTCAGGGAATCTCCGCCGGCCAATTGCAAAAGGGAAACCTATCCGGACGCGGCGGTCCGACCGGTGGACCATGCGCCATATCAGCACGGAGCGCAACGCACTGCTGCGCCAGAAACAGCTCACGGGACTAGCCGACTTTTTCGCCGACGAGGAGTTCAGCCCCGGCGACGCCGACGAAGAAGCGGCTGAAAACGGACCGCAACCGCCGTCTTACTCCGGAATAGCGATCTGCTGCACGGGCTGCTCCCGGTTCCGGTCCAGCGGATGGGACTGGTAGGCCGTTTTCCCGAAGTCGATCCCCGCGAGGTCGATACAGCGGATCGTATTGTTGTAGGCGGTCTTGTAATAGATCCGGCGGTTGGTCAGGTCGATAGCCGAGGTCCACTGCGTGGCGCTCGGAATGTCCGGACACTCGCCTTCGGGATGTTCGATACCGATGGGAATGTCGAAATTGTTGAGCAGGTGGAGGCATTGCTGTACGGTCTCGAACCCGGTGGCGCGCTGCGGAGCCGTGGCGCGGTAGAAGGCGGCCCTCACGAAGCGCGACGGCGGCGTAGCGTCGCCCGGAAGGCCGAGAAACCCCGAATTGCCGCCCGTAGGCCGCAGCGTTACGCCGTCCAGCCGGCGGACGGGGGCGTCGCCCGGATAGAGGTTCACGTAATTGTTCAGGTTGGTGAGCTGCCACTCGAAACCGGGGGCGTTGGTGAGCACGCCGACCTCGTTTTCGTAAAAATGCGGCACTCCGCCTACGATTTCCAGCACGACCTGCCGTCCGGACGGCTCTCCGATGCGCCAGTGTACGACCGACGTCTTTTCCAACGCGACGATGCGCACGCCTCCGACGGCGGCTTTGACCTCATCGACGGTCGAAAATTGCGTCAGCGCCCACGTCACGAATTGCAGATCGGCGAGCGTGCGGTCGTTCTGCGCCGGTTCGTAGGGTTCATACCCTCCGTATTGCGGAAAGAAGAAGAGTCCGGCCGACAGCCCCGCTTCGTTGATCCCCTCGGCGATGAACTCCTTCTGCACCACGGACAGCCCCACGACGCCGTATTTGGCCGTGAAGGTCATGCCGTCGGCTCCCAAGGGTGTAAAGGAGCGGAGCCGCTGACCGCGCGGGATGACGACGTATTCGCTCTGCAAAACGCCGCGGGCCCACTCGATGGTGCGCGACTGCACATAACTGCCATCAGCAGCCGTGAGCGCGATGCCCGTGCAGGCGACCGCCTGAAAGGAACTGCCGCAGACAGCGGCCATACCCAGCAACAAATTCCTTGTTTTCATAATCGTCCGGTTTACGGTGAATACCTTTGCACCCGCCCCAAATTCCGTGCAAATTCCCGTCGGAGACGATATCCGGCAGCGGGCCGCCCTATGGTATGACCTTTGCACGCGGAACAAAAAAAGAATTCGAATTATGAAACGACCTGCATACGACAAGGAAGCTCTGCGGGAAAACAAGGGCGGAATGCAAGTGGGACAGCCTTCCGCCGATCCGCAGCAGACTCAGGAAACCACGCGCACCCAGATCACGCCGGACGACATTTCCGACGACGGCCCCATCGCCCCCGCATCCGCAAACGGAACTCCCTCCCGGCAGCAGATCGAACAGGACGTCGTGGCGGTCAACCCCTCGGTAGACAGCATGGAGAGCCGGGGCTAAGCCCAGAAGCCGGGCAACGCCGCCGGGATTCACCGCACACAGACCAGCCGGACGTCGCCGGACACAAAAAAAACACACCGCAAAAGCGGTGTGTTTCAGTTTCCGGCCGACGGACAAGTCTCAGAAATTGCACCCCGTGTCCCACCACAGGCGGGTGCCGCCGTGATCGGGACCTCCAAGCTCTTTCAGAAGCATTTCGTATTGTTCGGGGTCCGAGGTTTCGAGCGTCGCGGGATAGGGCAGGCGGCGGATCATCGTCTCGGTATCGATGCTCTGGCCCTTGCTATGGTTGAAGCGCACCGGAAACAGACGCGGATAACCCGTCCGCCGCTGCTCGGCCCAAGCTTCGCAGCCTTCGGGATACATGGCGATCCACTTTTGGGTGATGATCCGTTCGAGTTTGATCTCGGCGGCCGCCGACTCGTCCCAGCGGGGCGACACGCGGCACCGGGCCGCAATATCGTTCTCCGGGGCGATCGGGTCACGGTAATCGGCCGCGGAAGCGTCGTTTTCCAGATACTGCTCCGCACCCGACACCTGCCATTGGGCAAACGATATGGAGACACCGGCGCGGTAGCACGTTCCGGCGTCTTCATCGGTCCATCCCCGCAAGGCGGCTTCGGCGCGCAGAAACCACACTTCGGCCGCAGACATCAGCACGACTTCGGTCGTCGGCTCGACAGTGAGCCGCGAAAAGGCGGCGTAATAGTTATGCGAAAAGGCGGTTCCCTGACGGATGCCGTGATATTGCCCTTTCAACGGAACGGAAACGGATTCCCCGCCGTCGTCCGTAATAACGAGATCGTCGGCGCAGGGTTCGAAAAATTTCGCGATACGCGGATCGCCGAACCCGGTCAGCACGGACTCCATCGAGGCGTTCATGACGGCTTCGTTCCAGCTCCGGTTGATCGCGCCGAGCGGATTCGAGTAGATTCCCGAAGTCTTGACCGCCGCATTGTTCGTATTGACCTCGATCACCCCGTATGGGTCGGCGGCCGCCTTCCGGAACTCCGCGCGGGCCTTCTCCGGCGCGACTGACGCAAGACGCACGGCCAGACGCATGCGCAGGGAGTTGGCGAAGCGGAGCCATGCGGCATAGCTGCCGTCGAGCAGCAGGTCGAATTTCGCAAATTCGCCGGCCGTCGGACGCTCCGCGACATAATCCGACAAGATTTCCGAAGCTTGATCCAGATCGTCGAAAAAGCGCATGTAGACCTCCCGTTGGCCGTCGGGCACGTACTCGGCGCCCTGCGCGCCGAAACGGGTATAAATCACCGGACCGTAATAGTCGGTCACCCGCTGCATGGCCAGCACCTTGAGTATCTTCGCAATGGCATAGAAGGGCGGCATCAGCTCAGCGGCGGTCTGCTCCAGCCGGTAGATTTCGGGCATCACATAGGAGTAGGTGAACTGCCACATGGCGCTGTTCCAGCCGTCCTGCAGGTTATAGTCGGAGTTGTGGCTCCCGCCCTGCAGGGGTTTCGGGTCGTGCATGTAGCCCGAAAACATGTCCGCATTGAGATTCTGCGTGAGCTGGAAAGGCCAGTTCTTGCCCTTGCCGAAATCGTAATTGAAATAGACCCCCTGCTGGATAATGCCCAGACGGTATCCCAAACCGTTGTTGTCGGCTTCCAGCTCGCCGTCCGTAATGCCGGAGAGGTCGTCGTTTATGTCGCGGAAATTACCCGTGCACGCGCCGAAAAGCAGCGCACAAAGTCCCGCGAAAAGATATGTATGCCGGCATTTCATGCTTAAAATTCCAGTTTGATATTAAATCCTATGTTGCGCACGGTGGGCATGCCGTACACTTCGATTCCCTGATTGTCGTTGCCCGTCGAAAGGATGAGATCGGGATCGAACGGCGCGGCGTTGTAAATGAAGAAGAGGTTGCGCGCGACCAGCGACATGGTGACGCCGCTCAGCACCCGCGTGCGGCGGACCAGCTTCTGCGGCAGCGCATAGGAGACGGCCAATTCGCGCAGCCGGATATTCGTGGCGTCGTACATGTAATATTCCGTCACGCCGGCGCGTCCTCCGACCAGCTTGTAAAATCCTTTCACGTCGTCGATACGCCGCCCTTCGAGCGTCACGTAACCGCGGTCGCGGGCGTCGGCCGTTGCGGCCGAGACGCCGTAGGAGTCCATGTCGGCCATGGTCTGCGACAGCAGCCGGCCCCCGTAACGGCAGTCCAGCATCAGCGACAGCGACGCGCCCCTGTAAGAGAAGGTGTTGCTCCACGACAGCGCGAACACGGGATTCGCATTGCCTACCTTGACGGTATTGCCGTCGCCCGCGGTGCGGGGCAGGCCGGCGTAATCGCCTTCGGTTTCGTAAACGATATGCCCGTCGGCATCGCGCTCGAACGCCCGGCCGTAAATGTCGCCGATCGCCCCGCCCTCGACCAGTTTCATGGCGTAGGACGACGAGAAACTCGACGGACCGTAGGCATATTCGCGCAGTTCGTCGTGCAGTTTTATCACCCGGTTCCTGTTATGCGCGAAGTTCACGACCGACTGCCACGTCAGACCGCTGCCGTAAACCGGATAGGCGCTCAGCGACACCTCGACGCCCTCGTTCTCGATGTTGCCGGCATTTTCGTACCGGAAAGCATAGGCTTCGCCCGACAGGGCCGGCAGCTTGAAGAACTGGTTGTGGGTGTTGGTCTTGTAGTAAGTGGCGTTGATTCCCAGCCGGTCGCCGAAGAAACGCCATTCGAAACCCGCTTCGAGCGCATTGGTCATTTCGGGCTTGAGGTCGGTGCCCGGAGCCGCATCGGCGGCGTTGATGCCCCCGCCGGCCGTAATGTGGGCCTTCGGGTTGGTAATGAACATCGGAATGTCGTTGCCCACGCGGCTCCACGTCAGGCGCACCTTGGCGAACGACATCCATTCGGGCAGTTTGAACATCTTGCCGACGACCCACGACGCGCCGAACGAACAGTAGAAAAACCCGCTGCCCTCGTGCGAAGTGTAGGCCAGCGTCGAAGCCCAGTCGTTGCGCCCCGTGACTTCGAGGTTGAGACTCTCGGCGTATTTGACCGAAGCCGTGGCGAAGAGCGACTGTATCTGGCGGCGGGCGTCGATCTGCTCATCGACGTAGGCCGAGCTGTTCATGACGATATTGGCCACGTTGAATACATTGGGGTAATAGAGCGACGCGGTCTTCGAGTCGATGCGCAGCGAATTCACCGTGCGGTCGTTCAGGGAGACGCCGACCGTCGCGCTGAACGTCCAGTCGGGCGTGAACCGCCTGTCGAAGAGGGCCAGCGCCTCGCCGTTGAAAAGGGTCTCCGAATAACCGCTTTCGATGTAGCGGCCGTTGTTCCCGGCCAGCGCCGGAGCCGTCGAGGCGTAGAACCTCTGGCGGACCTTGTCGTCGATATGATCGACGTTGCCGCGGGCGCGGATGCGCAGCCAGCCGTTCACCTTCCAGTCGGCGGAGAGAGAGGCCATGACCCGGTTGCGCAGGCTCTTGCTGCGGATGCGGTTGGTGATCCAATAGGGATTCTGTTCGAAATCGTCGCTCGGAGCGATCCAGTTCTGCACGCCGAGTTTGCGGTCCGGGTCATAGACCTCGAAATGCTCGCGGTAGGGAGTCATATCGACGCCGCGCGGAAAACGGTAAAGCCCGACCAGCGGGTTCATGTAGAATCCGCCCGGCACCGGTTTGTCCTTCACGACCTGACGCATGAAGCTGATGTTGCCGTCGAGCTTGATCCGGTCCCGGAACAGCCCGGTTGTCGCCCGCAGGTTGAAGTTATGCCGCATCAGGCGGTTCGAGCCCGTGATTCCGCGCTCGGCGGTATTGGCGTAGGAGAAGTAGGTCTGCATCTACTCGGTGCCCGAAGAGACCGACAGCGAGTTCATCGCCGTAACGCGCCCGTCCGGAAAAAATCCCCGGCGTTGTCGTATGCCTTCATCACGGCGCGAGTTCCCCAGCTTTCGACGACGCCGCTCACCCCGTAACGGTTCTGGAAGTCCGGCAGGCGGAAAGGGCTCTGGAACGTAAGGTTCGAAGTGAAGGTCACGGGCTGCCGTTTCTCGGCGCTGCCCTTCTTGATCGTGATCAGGATCACGCCGTTGGCGGCCTGACTGCCGTACAGCGCGGCCGCCGGAGCACCCTTGAGGATCGAGACGCTCTCGATGTCCTCGGCATTGAGGTTCGAGATGCCGTCGCCGCCGTCGCGGTTGCCCGCATCGGCGACACCCCCGATGGCCGTATAGACCTGCTCAGGCGAGGAGTTGAGAATCGGCATGCCGTCGACCACGTACAGCGGCTGATTGTCGCTGGCCACCGAGCGGACGCCGCGGATGCTGATCTTGGAGGAGGCGCCCGCGCCCGAAGAGCTTTCGTTCACCTGCACGCCGGCCGACTTGCCCGCGAGCGAGAGAATCATGTTCGACGACTTGACGTTCGTGAGCTGCGTTCCCTTGATCTTGTCGGCCGAATAGGTCAGGTCGGCATAGTTGCGTTCCAGTCCCAGAGCCGTCACGATCACGTCGGCGATAACTTTCACGTCCTCCTCCAGCGTGATGTCCAACCCGGTGCGGTTTTCGGTCGGGACACTGCGGGGCACATAGCCCACGCACGAGACGTCGAGCACGGCGCCGGGAGCGACGCTGATGGAGAATTCACCTCCGGAGAGGGTCGCCACGCCGTTCGAAGTCCCGTGTTCCACGACGGTAACCCCGACAAGAGGCGCCCCCGTCTGGTCGGTAACGTGGCCCCGGACCACGAACTTCCGTTGCGCGGACTGCGCCCGGACTTCGAATCCGGAGAGCAGGCACAAACAGAACGTCAAGACCAGAGTGCGGAATAAAATCCGGCAACCGGGTCCCGGTAATTTTTCAGAGTAAGACGTATAAGGCATCACATTGCAGAAACAATCCGTCATAAAAATATAAAACTTTGGCATTATATCATAATAAATAGAACAAATCAGCCGAATCGTCGGTCAAAACAGCCCGGAACAACCTATCGGCGGCCGCTGCCGGAGACATTTCCGGAATAATGGTAGCCCGAACCGTAATCCGTATACGCACCGTCTCGGAAGAAACGGTATATTTGCACCATACAAACCTGAAAAATCATGTCGGGCAAGCAAAAAAGAGGCAAAATGATAATACTCTCAAGCATCCTGCTCGCGACGCTGGCCACCGCATTCGTCATCGTCCGTCTGCCGAGCTTCGGGCGTCTGCCCCAAGGCGAACGGCTCGAACGCATCCGGCAGTCGCCGAACTACCGCGACGGCCGGTTCCGCAATCAGGAAGCCGGTCCGATGATGACGGGCGACAAGAGCCGGTTGCGCGGCATATTGGAATTCCTCTTCCGCAAGCGCGAGGGACTCCGTCCCCACGATGCGGTGCCGGCGATCCGCACCGACCTGCGGGCGCTCGATCCCAAAAGCAACCTGCTGGTCTGGTTCGGGCACTCGTCCCAGCTGATTCAGGCCGAAGGGCGCCGGACGCTCGTCGATCCGGTTTTCCGCAACGCGGCGCCGCTCTCGATGCTCAACCGTCCGTTCAAAGGCACCGACATCTACCGCCCCGAAGAGATGCCCGACATCGACTACCTCATCGTCACGCACGACCACTGGGATCATCTCGACTACCGCACGGTCCGCGAGCTGAAAGAGCGCATCGGCACGGTCATCTGTCCGCTGGGCGTGGGCGAGCACTTCGAGTACTGGGGCTTCGACCCGGCGAAGATCGTCGAGCTGGACTGGCACGAACAACAGACGCTCGGCGACGGATTCACCGTCCGCTGTCTCCCCTCGCGCCACTTCTCCGGCCGCGGGCGGTCGTCCAATCAGACGTTGTGGGGATCGTTCCTGCTGCAAACGCCCGCGCGGAAAATCTACATGGGCGGCGACGGCGGATACGGATGTCATTTCGCCGAGATCGGAGAAGAGTTTCCGGACATAGACCTCGCCGTTCTCGAAAACGGCCAGTACGACGAAGCGTGGAAATACATCCACACGATGCCCGACCAACTGGCCAAAGCCGCAAAAGAGCTGGGTGCAAGGCGGATCATGACCGTCCACCACTCGAAATACGCCCTTGCCAAGCACCGCTGGGACGAGCCGCTGGCGACCGAGGCGGCATTGGCCGCGGACACCGCGCTGCACCTCCTGCGGCCCGAAATCGGCGAGGTGGTTCCGCTGGAAACTCCGCAACCGGAGCGTGCGCAGGCCGACGATCCGACGGGATTATAGCGCATCGGACAGGGGCGCTCCGGCTTCAACGGGACTATCCCGGTTCCGGCCGGCTTATTCCGCCGGAAGCCCGCGACCCGCACCGAAGCAACCCGCACTGAAGCAACCTACGGCGAAGCAAAGCGCCCCGCGCCGAAACATCTTCGCCGAAGCGATCTCTGCGGAAACATCTGCGCCGAAACATCTGCGGCGGCAGTGAGGCGCCGACCTACGGCCACGGAAACCCGCATCCGACACCCGCGGAAAAAACGGCCTTTACCACGCATACTCAGGACCTGAGCGCTCCGGCTCTGGTATGCAATTTGCTCCGGAGGGAGGAAAATCCATATGCTATGAACAATTTTTCCTCACTGATCGAAAATTCGAAGCGGGCCGTACGTTACTGGTGGCTGCTCCTGATCATCGGCATCGCCCTGTTCGTCGTGGGCATTCTGATATTCGTCTACCCCACCCAGAGCTATCTGGGCATGTCGCTCGTCTTCGGCTGGCTGATGCTCTTTTCGGGCATTCTCGAAGTCGTGCTTTCGTCGGCCAACAAACACTTCATCACGGGCCGCGGCTGGATGCTGGCCGGGGGCATCATCGAAATCATCCTCGGCATCATCCTGATCTTCAACGTCGCGCTTTCGGCCGCCACGCTGCCGATTTTCCTCGGTTTCTGGCTCATGCTGCGCGGATTCAGCGCCATCGGTCTGGGCGGCGACATGAACGCCATGGAGATTCCCGGATCGGGCTGGACCGTCTTCAGCGGCATCCTGCTGGTGCTCTGCTCGTTGTGGATTCTGTTCCAGCCGCTGGTATTCGGCACCACGGCCGTCGTGATCTGGGTCGGCATTTCGCTGCTCTTCGCCGGCATCGCCGCCTGTTCGCTTTCGATCCAGCTGCGGCGGGCGCACCAATGTCTCGGCAACCGCTGATATTTCCGTACGCCGTCAAGTCTGCCTCACCGTACAAGCCCCTCGCACCGAGGGGCTTTTTTTGTTCTCCGCCGCCGCACCGGGAACTCTGCCGTCCCCAAACAGCGACTGCCACACAAAAAAAAGTTCACACGGGAAGCCCCTCCTTAGAGGGGCTTCCCCTTTCCCACACCACGGCACACCAACCCCTCCCGGCGGCGAAACCGATGCAACCGGAAACGGCACAAGCCATAGGAACACAAGGCCGAACGGCGGGAGCGAACCGCGCATCACGCCGGTCAGGCGTGCGCGATCTCCGTCACGGCGTGTTCGAGAAATTCCTGCAGGACAAGCGCATGATTCTCAGCCGCATTTTTCGATGCGTACAGCAGCGTAACGGTCTCATTTCCGGCGATGCGGCGGACAAACTCCCGCACGGCCTGCGAGCCGCGCAGCTCTTCGAGATACCGGCGCCGGAACTCCGGCCAGCGGGTCTGCGGATCGGCGTGGTACCATGCGCGCAGTTCGGGGCTGGGCGTGATCTCCTTGGCCCACATGTCGTAATGCAGCGCATCCTTGCGCACGCCGCGCGGCCACAGTTTATCGACCAACACGCGGCAGCCGTCGTCCGGAGCGGCGGGTTCGTAAACGCGTTTGATTCGTATGCGTGTCATAAATTCGCTGCCAAAGGCGTAAAAAGTTCGATCAGATTTTCTTCGGGGTCCCTCAGATACACGACCCGCATTCCCCAGCCGGGTATGTCGGTCGGCCGGTTGACAAACTCCACGCCCCTTGCAGAGAGCGTTTCGAAGGCTTCGTCCACATTGTCGACTTCAAACGATACCATCATCTTATCCCTGCAGCCGGCCGGCAGCTCCTTGTCTGCGTTCCCGGCGACCGGCGCCATGAGGTCGGACGTAAATATCGCCAACCCCTCGATGCCTTCGGCCACCTTGAAACTGCCGTAACAGCCTTCGATATCGAAAGCCGTCTCCAAACCGAGTTTTTCGGTATAAAACCGGAAGCACTTTTCATAGTCCCTGACCAATAATCTCACATTGCTGAATTTCATAATCGTCCAATTAAAAAAAGAGATGCGCGAACGGGCCGTATCCCTTAAAATGAAGGGCGCCTCCCGGCGCCCTTCCCCATCAAAAATTAACCCTTAAAAATTATCCCCATTCCGAAAAACTTCCGAGAGGTAGTGGTGAAGGTAGTAAAGATCCGCATCACCCTGAATCACCTCCCGATGCAGAAGTTCTTCTTCATCGGAGATGCCGTCGTCCGAAACTTCGTTTTTGTCAATATCCTCCATAGGCATCTTGTAATTTTGCTTTGTACTAACTAAACGCCGCGCCTTTGGAAATATTGTGTGCCGGTCAGCACAAAATCATATTTTTTTCCTTGATCATCCGCCGCAGGTTGATAAGCGCATAGCGCATCCGGCCCAACGCGGTGTTTATACTCACGTCGGTCTGCTCGGCGATATCCTTGAAACTGAGACCGGCGAAATAACGCATCATCACCACCTCGCGCTGCTCGGCAGGGAGCAGTTCGACCAGAGCGCGCACGTCGCGCTCGATCTGTTCGCTGACCATGGCGTCCTCCACGTTCCGCTCGGCGAAACGCAGCGATCCCAATACATCGTATCCGGCTTCGGCTTCGGTGACGGCCTTGTTCTGCCGCTGGGCGCGGAAATAGTCGATCACCTGATTGTGCGCGATGCGCAGCACCCACGAGAGAAACTTCCCGTTGTCCGTATAGCGGCCGTCGTCGATTACACGCACGGCTTTGATAAATGTCTCTTGGAAGATATCTTCTGCAACATCGCGGTCCTTCACCATCATATTGATGTAGTCGCGCACACGGCGGCTATGGCGTTCGATGAGCTTGGATATGGCACTTTGGTCACCTGAGAGGTAGTGATTAAGCAATACCTGGTCACTTAATACTTGCACGTTCATACTCTTGTCTCCTAAATGTAGTTAAGAGTAGACTTTTCCCGATAGGCAATCCTTTTTAAGTTGTGTATGTCGATAATTTCATCGTTCGGGCTTTCGGAAACCCGGAGCTCCGGAGCCTTATCGGCGGCAAGATAAACACTTTTTTCCGAAAATCCAAATTTCTTTCTACTCCGGCGGGAATGTCCCGGCCTGTTTATTCGGATTGCAGAAACAGCAAAATCCGTGCCGGAACAGCACCGAAAGGCATTTTATTCGGAATCAGCGGTCAAGGCGAAACGGTCGAAGAGGCGGGTGAACCGGCACGCCGTTTTTCGCGGGAATCCACCCCGCCACCCGGCATCACTCCGCACGGCACGCCGCCTTGAGCGGCTCGACATGAATGGCGATCATCGTGCCTTCGCCGAACCGGGCGCGCAGGCGGCGTTCGATGTCCTCGGTCAGCTCGTGCGAGCGGCAGACGCTCATCGTGCCGTCCACGCGCACATGCACCTCGACGGCGATCGATGCGCCGATACGGCGCGTGCGCAGGTTGTGCGGCTCCCGCACTTCGGGATTCGCCGCAACGACACGCAGGATTTCCTCTTCCACATCCTCCGGAAGCGAACGTTCCAGAAGTTCGTCGAGTCCGGTGCGAATCAGGTCGAACGCGATCTTGAAAATGAAAACCGCCACGACGAGCGCCGCGATCGGGTCGGCGATGCGCCACTTATCGCCCAGAAAATAGGCGCACCCGATGCCGGCCAGCGTTCCCAGCGACGAAAGGGCGTCGCTGCGGTGATGCCATGCGTTGGCGATCATGCTCGGACTCGACACCCGGCGGCCTTCGCGCACCGTATAGCGGTAAAGAATCTCCTTGACGACGATGGAGACCGCGGCGGCCAGCAGCGCCACGGTGCCGGGACGGGGCAGCAGCCCTCCGTCCACAACGACGCGGATGGCACCGATGCTGTTCACCAGAATCCCCGTACCTACGGCAGCCAGCGCAAGGCTGATGATGATCGTGGCGAGCGTCTCGTATTTGCCGTGGCCGTAGTCGTGTCCCTCGTCCTTGGGTTTGGCCGAAATCTTGGCAAAGGCGATCACCACCACGTCGGTCGCCATGTCGGAGAACGAGTGTACGGCGTCGGCGACCATGGCGCCGCTTCGGCCCAGAATACCCGCCGCGAGTTTGATCCCGGCGAGCAGGAGATTGACCGCGAAACCGATAAAGGTCACGCGGTATATTTTCTTTTTGCGGATTTCAGCCTCACCGGACATAACGCACGTTTTTACGACAATGAACAAAAATAGTGAAATTTACGGAAACACAAGACCGGCGATCGCTTTTCCGGCCGGCTTCCCCCATCCCTAAGCGCGCCCCGCACGGCCGGCACCACCCGACACAACGGGCCGAAAAATCCCCGGCGGATATTCGCCGGGGATATTCCATATGATCGCGCGGCATCGCGCCCGCCGCAGACTAATAGCTGCGGGCGAACAGCACGCGGCGGTGCGACGGCTTGCCGGAGAAGACGCATACGCCCTCCTCGTCGGGCGCGTCGATCGGAATGCAGCGGATCGTGGCCTTCGTGGCCTCCTTGATCGCCACCTCGGTCTCGACCGTGCCGTCCCAGTGCGCGAGCAGGAAGCCGCCCTTGTCGTCGAGCACCTGCTTGAACTCCTCCCACGTATCGACCTTGGTAATCATCGACTCGCGGTAGTTGAGCGCCTTCCGGTAGATGTTCTCCTGAATTTCGGTCATCAGGCCCTCGATACGCTCCACGAGTCCCTCCTGCGAAACGGTCTGTTTTTCGAGCGTGTCGCGGCGGACGAGTTCGATCGTGCCGTTTTCCATGTCACGAGGTCCCATCGCCAGACGCACCGGAACGCCCTTGAGTTCGTATTCGGCGAACTTGAAGCCCGAACGCACGTTGTCGCGGTCGTCGATCTTCACGCTGATGCCTTTGGCCTTGAGCTGCGCGGCAATGGCCTCGAAGCGCGTGCGGATCTCGGCCAGCTGGTCGTCGCCCTTGTAGATGGGAATCATCACCACCTGAATCGGCGCCAGTTTCGGCGGCAGCACCAGACCGTTGTTGTCCGAATGCGCCATGATAAGCGCGCCCATCAGACGGGTCGAAACGCCCCACGAGGTAGCCCACACGTATTCGAGCTTGCCCTCCTTGTTGACGTACTGCACGTCGAACGCCTTGGCGAAATTCTGGCCGAGGAAGTGCGACGTGCCGCTCTGCAGCGCCTTGCCGTCCTGCATCAGCGCCTCGATCGTAAGCGTATCTTCAGCTCCGGCGAAACGCTCGTTGGGCGACTTGTGGCCCACCACCACCGGCAGCGACATCCACTCTTCGGCGAACCGTTGGTAGACATGAATCATCTTTTCGGCCTCCTCGACAGCCTCCTCGCGCGTGGCGTGCGCCGTGTGGCCCTCCTGCCACAGGAATTCGGCGGTGCGCAGGAACAGGCGCGTACGCATCTCCCAGCGCACGACGTTCGCCCACTGGTTGCACAAGATCGGCAGGTCGCGGTACGACTGAATCCAATTCTTATAGGTATTCCAGATGATCGTCTCCGAGGTCGGACGCACGATCAGCTCCTCTTCGAGCTTGGCGTCGGGATCGACGACAACGCCCTTGCCTTCGGGATCGTTCTTCAGACGGTAGTGCGTCACCACGGCGCACTCCTTGGCAAAGCCCTCGACGTGGTGGGCCTCTTTCGAGAAGAACGATTTGGGGATGAACAGCGGGAAATAGGCGTTCTGATGCCCCGTATCCTTAAACATCTTGTCCAGCGCATCGTGCATCTTCTCCCAGATGGCATAGCCATAGGGTTTGATGACCATACAACCGCGTACGGCCGAATTCTCGGCCAGCCCCGCCTTCACGACCAGATCGTTGTACCACTGCGAGTAGTTCTCGTCCGACTTGGTGAGGTCCTTGAGTTCCTTTGCCATATATCTTTATTTTTGATTTTGTTTCAGCCTGCAAATATAATAAAAAAACAAAGGTCCGTCACCGCGACGGACCTTTATATTGACGAAACGGCCGCATCAGAAACGGAAGCTGAGCGTCGCGGCCAGATAGTGACGCTTCAGAGAGGTGTCGTACAGACCGCTCCACGTCTCCATGTCGCCGCCGTTTTCGGGCCTGCTGAAGAAGAGCTGGTACTGCGTCTGCTTGTTGGTGACATACTGATAGGCCAGATCCAACGTCGTGTTGCGTCCGAGGTTCACGCCGGCGCCGGCCGAGAAATAGTAGCTCTCATAGGTCGTCGGCATGCTGGTATAGGCGTCGTTTACATAGAAATCCCGCTCCTTGAGCATCGAATCGGTATAACCGCCGCCCACGCGCAGGGCCAGAATCGGCAGCGGCTTGACCTCGACGCCCGCACGGATCGAGTTCGTGCCTTGGAAATTATGCTTGAACTCCGCCTTGTAGTCCTCTTCGGAGAAGTAGTTATACTGCGGAACGTTCTTCACGCGGATCCCGTTGTACCAGTCGCGCTCGTAATCGATCGACACGATGGCGAAGGTGCCGAACGTATACGAAGCGCCGAACATCAGGCGCGCCGGCGAGGTGAAATCCCAGCTGTTGCCGCCGCTGTTGTTGGCCCGTGGCGTGGCATTTCCCACCGTAGCCACCTTGTTGTCGGCATTATTCCTGATATCCGAAAAGATATCGGCCCGATAGGAATAGTCGAGCGAATAGTAGGTCGGCGTATGGAAAGCCACGCCGACACGCAGGCCGGTCAGGGGCCGTGCGGTGAAGCCCAACTTGAAATTCACGCCGCTGCCGTTCATCTCCATCTCCTGATAGAGATTCATCACGTCGAGCTGCTCGGCGAGCGCATTGCCGCTGCCGTCGTGTCCGATGCCGTCCGTATTGAAATAGCCGTATTCCTCCTGATAGGTCACGCCCAGTTTCTTATGTACGCTTTGAATGCCGATCGACGCGCCGAAGTAGAGGATATTGTTGATATTGCCGCCCATCGAAATCGTGAACTCGTTGATCGAACCCGAATTCACCACATCCATCGAATGCAGCACCGAAGCGTTGCGGCCGATACGCTCCACCGCCCAGATCGGGTCCTTCACCGTTCCATAGTTCCCCAGCATATAGGCGTCGTAGGCCAATATGGCCGGCCAGACATTGGGATTCCACGCATCGACGGGAACCGGTCCGTTCGGGCCTCCGCCCTCGGCCTCGCGGTCGGGCCTTACACCGAAATTATTCATCTGCTGCGAAAAGATATCGGCGATCGTCGGCATCAGTCGGTCGGGCCGGTCGGGATCGTAGCGCGATTCCGACGAAAACGAGTAGCGGCTGTTGAAATCCGCGATGCGGTTCATGCCGATACCGAGCGTCAGGCTGGTCAGGGAACTTCTCGAACTCTCGAAGACGTTCAGGGCGACGCCCACGTTGGCGAATGCGAACTGCGATTTGCTGTTTCCCTTCCACGAAGCCGTTCCCGCGGTCGACGCCTTCGCCATGGGCACGAGCGGCGTGAGCGAAATCTCGTTGCGGCGGTACATGCCCAGCCCCGCCGGGTTGAGCGACATCGACGACAAGTCGGCGCCCAGCGAGGTGAAAGCCCCGCCCATACCCATCACGCGGGCCGTGCCGAAAACGTGCGTCTGCGAAAGCTGCGCCAGATCGGTAGCCCACAACATGTCGTGGTTCAGCACCGAACCGCCGAATTCGAGACCCGTATTTTGCGCCTGCAAAGGCGCCGCAGCAACGAAGGCCGCGCACAATGCCACTATTTTCATGCTTTTCATAATTCTCTCCGTTTTAGTTGCTACCGACTGCCATAACCGCGTCCTCCGCCGCCCGAACTGCCACCGCGCGAGCCGCCGCCGCTGTAACCGCCGCCGGAGCTGCCGCCCCGCGAACCGCCACTGTTGAAGCTGCTGCCGCTGCTCGAACTGCCGCGGTCGTTGTAGCTGCTGCCGCGCGAACCGCTGTTGAAGTCATTCCGCGAGCCGCTGTTGAAATCGCCCCGCGAACCGCTGTTATAGCTGTTGCCGCGGTTATTGTAACTGCTGCCCCGGTTGTTGTAACTGCTGCCGCGCGAGCCGCTGCTGAACGGACTGTCGCCGTTGCGGCTGCCGTAGCTGGTGCTGTAGGAGCCGTTGCGGCCGCCGCGCGAACCGCCGGCATAACCTCCGTTGCCGTACCGCGCCCCCGAAGTGCTTCGGCCGGGAGTGTAGCTCCTGCCGCGTCCGCCGGGATTGCCGTAATAGTCGCGGGGCCTGTATCCCGCATGGTGATGTCCATGCCAGCCGCCGCCCCATCCGGGCCCCCAACCGGGTCCCCAGTAGGGATGCCATCCGGGACCCCACCACGGATCATACCAAGTGAAGCCGAAGCCCCAGTTCCAGCCGCCCCATGCGTAGCTGGGATAGCCCCACCACGAGGGCGAGTAGTTCCAGCCGAAATACCAGCCGCCGTAAGGCGTGCCGCCCCATGTTCCGAACATCGAGGTTATGTATTTGGGCTCGACCCAGACCTCGTCGCCGGAAATGATGATGTTGTAGAAAGCCGGATCGTACGCCGTGGCATAGGTGAACGAACTGCCGTAGCGGAAGTTGTAGTAACTCGACGGCATCCGGTAGGTCGGCGACTCGAATCCCCTCAGACGGCGCGCATAGGCACTCTCGTACGTATCGGCCAGAATATCGTTGTAAGGGTTCGAACCCGACTCGTCGTAATAACCGTTCTCCGCAGCCAAAGCCTGCGCTTCGGCGATCTTCGCCTCCCACTCGGCGCGGCGCGCCTCGGCCTCGGCCTTGCGGGCTTCGGCAGCGGCCTGCTGCTTGCGGGCGATGGCCGTTTTATCGTGCAGAGCGTACAAATCGTCGTTGGCATACCCCGACGACGCATAGTAGCTCGACGAACAGCCGGCCAATCCTGCGGACAGGATAAGGGTTCCAATTAAAATATTCAACTTTTTCATAGCGCACATGGTGTTTGCGTTAGTTCTTTTCCAATAAACGAAAACCATACCGCTTTTAGTATCGTTTTCACCATATAAACGGCCGGAGCGCAGCAATACTGCACTTGTCCGCCTGATACAAAGATAGAAATTATTTGGCAAAAGCATCAAAACGAACCGCTATAGCCGCATTTTTTCCTGCGGACTGAAATTTTTTTCGCACGAAAATGCCGAGAAATAAAAAATATGTCTATATTTGCAGTCCCAAACGAAAGGTTTTTCGTCCGGGAGATTGGAGAGATGCCGGAGTGGTCGATCGGGCCGCACTCGAAATGCGGTGTACGGGCAACTGTACCGGGGGTTCGAATCCCTCTCTCTCCGCAGAAAAGATTGATTACCAATCAATTACAGAAAAAGCGCACAGTTTTACGCACACAAACGTAAAAACTGTGCGCTTTTTAATTGGTTATTTCGCAAATAACCAATAAAGTAGCGCGAACCCTATTGTCATTATTCCAAGCTTTTAACCTAAAGCCGTTTTAACATTTTGGTAATTCCATACCGCTTGTCCATTGGAGCCGTAACCCCACATAGGCATATGTATCCCCACATTTCTTATTACATCTGGACATTTAGCCCTATCGACTTTAAAGGCATTATATAAAACGATGATTTTTAGGCCATCCCTGACAGCTTTTTCGCATTCATATTCAATATAACTGCGATTATCTACAGAATATCCTCTGGCACAATACCCACCATAACTGTTATAACTATTACAATATTGGCAACGTCCGCTTCTGACGGTTTTTGTGTTATTGCCTACTATAAGCACGAATGTATGAGACGCATCAAGCCTTTCCCCAAGAGAGCGCTTTATACTGCAATTAAGACTGCTATCTCGCGCTTGCTGTAAGTCATGAGCATTAGTAAATGATAAACTAAAATACTTATTATCATTCCAATAATTTAGTTGCTGAACGGCATTACTATCATTATCCCAATCCGCTGCGATGTAAGTTCTTGTTCTGTAGACCATAATTATTTCACTCCTTTCATTTCATAAATATTAATTTCTTCTATTGCTTCTTCTGTTAGAAGAATTGTTATCGGTTGATTTATATTTACAAGACTGGTCCTTAAGGTGCATAACATACATTTTAGTAGGTCAGATTTTGATTTGTTCGGTGTCCCATCAAACCTTGTTATACCTCCTCCCAAAAGTGGAATAAAAATCGGCTTATTCGCATATGTCCGTGATATTTCTGTCCACATTATTCGCAGACAATCCTCATAGTCTTTTTGGCTAAGATGTGCTTCATTATTATCAAAATGAGTAAACGCCAGAAGCATATAGTTTTTATAAGTAATAATTCGACCTAAAGGGTAAACTATTTTTCCGTCACGGGTACGTTTTTTTAGTTTAGGATTGTCGGGTGCATTTGTAATGGCATTCTTCAAATCGTCTAAATCTTCAACATGATAATCGATAAAAACGCCATTAATTGTATTATGAGCAATAACTATATCATCAACAGTAGTATCAAAAAACTCATTAAACGCAATAACTTTCCATCCTGCACCCTTAAAAATATCTCCTTGTCTAATATTTACTTTAATGCCACGAATTTTTAAAGACACACCCCTCTTGGCTTTGTAATATTTGGCTAAAAATACAATAGCAACTATTAGAAAAAATAATCCAAGCACCAATAATAATTTGATTACCCAATTATAATCACCCCATACGCAATCTAACGAAATCGCAGAAATTGCTAATGCCGTTTCAAATACAGCAAGTATGGCAAGACCCGTTGTAATGCTGTCTCTCCAAAGATTTGGGCTATTTAACCGTGGCAATTTCATTAAAACAATATTTAGGGATATTTCCCGTGTTTAACTATCAGTAAAAATACCCATAAAAAACCATTTAACAAAATAATACTCTAAATTTCATCCGGTTCATATTTCCACCTCGCTGAGATATTTCTAAAATCTCATTTGCCGATTTAATGAAACGGCAATCGATTAAGGCCTCCGAGATTAATGGCAGGAATCGTTTCTTCACTCTTGCGTACCGGAAGAATGCCTTAATAGAGTCTGATTTTTTATTACTGACTGCCTTTAATTTCTGTTCAAAATAAAATGGGAAGGTATTTTTTACGAGTTTACGATACTTACTTGCACTAATACTGCGATAATTAATAATCGTATCCTCTGTGTTAAGTGCAAAAGGCGAAATATCAATGATAAGCAGCCCTATTTCATTGCAACAGTTTATGAAATCCTGCTTGTCGGCGATTTGAATATTCAGTACATATTCCAAGTCGCTCTTGTAGAAAAACGACGTGTTTTTCGTTTCGGGATTGTAGATATAGCTTTTGTCCTTACCCCATAAGGGGGCTTCGGCAATCATAAGGTATTTGACCTCTTTTATGCACTCCAGATTCCGAGACCACATTTCGTTAATCTCATGGAAGGCCGATTCAAGGTAGGTATTATCGCGTTCAAAATATTTCAAAATGCCATTTTGGGCATAGAAATCGCGCAGAATTTCCCGGCTCTTGTTATACTCCATCGTTAGGTCGTGTTATGACCAACACCAAAAATGGCGCGGGTCTTTATCTTATCTGCTGAAGGTACGACCAAGCACCCGGAATCAAATAAGTAAAGCCCACGCCAAGCGTGAGCGTTCAACTTATTGTTTTTGATTCCTGATAAAATTTGGTCGTTTTTCAGCAAAAACAAATAGCAAACGCTATTTTATATGTCGATGGCAAAGATAGTGAAAATTCCGACAGATAAAAGCCCAGTCCTTCAACTGTATTCGCAGGACATCGCGCGGGCGTCAGCGCTGCGCGCGACAATTCCACGTACAGATTATGGTCTTTATGCACCTTTTATCGAACCCTATTCCAAAAAGATATCATACCCCATGCGAAATGGCCGTTTTCTTTCATTATAGGACAACAAAACACTTCAACCAAAGAAATCCATTACCTGACCATTAAAAATGCGCATATATAGCCTATTCAATGAAAGAATGAAAATTAAATCTATTTTCGACAGGCTCATATTTTTAACCTTTCTCATCACTAACCCCAAAGTCAGCAGCCGCATCCAACCCATGTTGGCGAACAAAATAGAAGAACGAGCGAATGGTTACCTGATTTGCGCAGTTTCCTTTCGAAAGGCCGCTAAACAACCTATCCGTTTCGACATAGCTGTATCGGGGATGGAAACTGCTGACCCGATGAAATAACTCCCGGCCGAAATCCCCGAAGGCGTTATGCAACGCATAGCCTATCCGCAGCCAATTTGCATAACCTGCGGTAATATCTACCTTTTTCTGCTCGATTATTTGGATATACTTGAGCACCTCTTTCAGCGGCTCGTCTTCGCTGTCCGTTCCGGGTAGAGTTGCATTCCCGGTAATGTCAGGCACAGCCGCGCCGTCCGCCAATCCCAATCCCTCGTATATTTCCGCCTCTTGGTTGATATACGGCTCCGGGTCATAAGACACGAATCGTTTTCGGGAAATGTCACAACAGGACGGGTCTATGGTAATCCCCATCGCGGAAAACTTGGTCTGCAAACTCCGGAAATGCAACAGTAGCTTGTTAGGCTGCGCTATAGGGACAATCGCATAATATCCTTCACCGCCGACAGACCGTCCGCAAAATGCGACATAAGGTAGTCTACCGAGCTGATCTTTCAACCTGTCATACCCCTCGACCTGCAAATTATCTTTCCTGTCGATGTCCATACAAATCAGTCCGGTGGGTTTCAGCAACGTGTTTGCCGCCCCGCCCCGGAACAAACCGGACGGCGTGAATGCAGGCAGTCGAGTTTTCAACTCTTTTTTCTTCCTTGCGTCTGATTCTGTCCGGACAGCCAGAACACGGGATTTGTAGCGATTTGTGGTCAAGAGGTCGATTAGAGTCGCTCTTACTGGGAATTTTGTATAGATGTGCTCGTAGTAGCTGACAGCTACATCCAGTCTGTTTTTCATACCGAAAACTTTTAATACTTCGGCCCAAGGTTGGCCGAATGGTTAAGAAGGTTAATTTTATGAAGATTTAGAATGAAATTTATTCTTCATCGGATTTATGTTTCTTCAAATATGCAACGTTGCCCACGTTTATCGTCGCAACCTGAATGCCGTATGATTTAAGCCGCTTGATGAAATTGGGTTTGGTCAAATGGTAAAACCCGTTTTCCTGACAATAGTATTTATATTCGATATATAAATCGACAATCTTTGTTTTCACATTGACATCCGATTTATACCTTTCGTCGTTGAGGAACTGCCTCAAACTGTCGGACTGCAATCTGTAATCTTCAACGGCTCTACGCGCCGCAATACATTCGGTAAATCCATTCTGTTTCAGAAGTCTTGCAAGTCCGCGAAGCACCCAATTGAATACTCCGGCAAGCTCGTTTTCGATAATCTGGCTATGTAAGTCCTTAATCTGTTCTTCGGGCGGAATCGTTACATCGAACGGGACAATCAGAAACCGACGGAAATAAGCATCCGTAAACTCGTTACCTCTCGGAAGTTCATTACAGTTAAAAATAAGCCGGGCATAGTGCGTAAGATGAAACGGCTTGCCATAGGGCAACCGGGCCGACACAGGCTCACCGGAAACAAGTTGCTTAAATATGGACGACTCCAATTTGCCATTGATTTCACTCGCATAGTTCACCAACTTATTCGCTAACTGCGCCCGGTAATATCCACTCCCATCGGTCAAATCCTGCAACGAATGACAGATGACATTTTCAGCGCCGAGCAGGGCGTTTACAATTTCGAAGAACACCGACTTACCGTTCGCGCCGCCGCCGTAGAGCATCAATGCCTTTTCCTCTTTCAGAATCGTATTGCCCGTCTTTATAAAGAGGTAGCCGATGTATTCGGCCAGCACCTTTCGGGCGGATTCATCCGGCTGTACTTTGGACAGGTATTTGTCGAAGAGAGGAGCCGCCGCATCTGGATTGTATTTGAAAGGGAGCTGATGCGTCAGAAAATCATCTTTGCAGAATTTCCGCAGTTTCCCCTGACCGTTTCTAATCTCATACGTTCCGTTCAGTAGATTTATAAGCACCACATTGGAATTGGCCGCCGGGCTTTGCAAATAGGACTGCATCATAAACTGTTCGAACAGTTTCTTCCCGAATTGGTAGTATTTGGACGATACGATAGGAACGCCCATCCGCTCCGAGGCTTTCAACAGAAATTTCTGGAAGGCATCGACATCGAGCCTCGACCAGAACATCCCGTTATACAGGTATATTTCGTTCTGATTGCGGCACAGCCCCCAATCGTTTTTTTCGGCCAACCTCGCAATCTCCTCAATGGTGAAAATCACGTAGTGTTTTTCATTGACTTTCATTTTCAACAGTTTCTTCTGAATGCTCTGCGCCATATCGCTGTCAGGGGCGCATCCGGCAAGCTGTTTTTGGAGCAGCTTCGCTTCGGGGTAAGCCAAATTCTTGAAATTGACAGGAGTTACCTGTTTCACCAAGGTATTCAGTATATCCTGTTGTAGTTCTGCATAATTAATCGTTCCCATACTTATTCCCTTCCTAACGCTTTAAGTACCTTTTCGGCATCGAATACGATTTTCTTCCCTGCCTGCGAGTAGCATCCCCGCAAACGAGGATCGTGCTTAATCTTATTCGCAGTAGTGCGCGAACAGCCGAGTAGTTCGCACAACCCACGCAGACCATAGACCAATCGAGGCTCCTTTACCTCGGCGGATTCAACTCTTTGGGGTGCGGCTAAACGTTGGAGTTCCAAAAGTTCCTCCCCGTTCATCTGCCACACCGGTTTCCGTTTTAATTCATACAAGTTCATCATGTCTGAAATAATTGTTAATGAATCGGGGAGCGACCCCTCGTTGCCATCAGCTGACACGACAAAATTAACAAACGCAATGCAATCAACAGAATTACAAATATATAGGAATCAAGAGCATAAAAAAGCCCTCTGAAATTCAGAGGGCTGCCTGCCAAAAGGGAATCTATGGGAATCGGAAACGGGAATTATTTGGGAATCGCTCCGTCTAAATAATAAAACAGACGATGAATTCGGGTTATCTCTTTCTTAACTCCATTGTTCCCTGCCTTGCTGGTGGGAATTTTGTCAAGGCTCCATGCTTGACAAAATATCTTCAGCCACGCCGCAAAATTCTTGGGTTTCGTCACCGGATGCAACTTGCCGCTATCATACAGCACTTTTGCCATGGCTACAACGGTCAATCCCCCTTTTCCGCTTTTCAAGGCTCCGGTAATGTCGATGATGAGATTGTTCCACCAACCTTTTCTTTCCGGAACAAAAAGCGATGCGAATAGCTCCATATTAGGCACAAACGTTTCAAATGGAGGGGTATCTTTCATCGCCCGTTTCGCTTTCAAATCGGCGATATACTGCTCAAAAATAATAAGTGTACCATGACCGTTCGCACCCATGTTAAACCGACGTCCTACATTCCAACACACCTCGGTTAGATGGCAGTAGGCTCCTGCACAGGCTTTATAGTATTCCGTTTCATCGGAATATTTATCAACATTGTATTTTGATAGGATAATATTCGGCTCCGGACACTTTTCGGAAACAAAAACGGAGTAATCGACCTTGCATCCCGCCAATAGCTCACACACCTTACTAACCTTTGGGGGCAGACTGCTGGATACAATGATAACGCCATTCGGCTGCAAATCGGACACCACATTGTTTTTCAAATCAGCACCGCCGAATAAATCACGATAGACCGCGATATATTCCTGAATTTTATGCCCATAATACGGATTGGTATCCAATCCGTGTTTTTGGCAGGACTCGATTAAATGCTTCAATGCAACACCGAAATTATAGAACTTGTATTTTTTCAGTCGGGGCGCATCCTGCAATATTAAAAGTTCGTCGTCAATCCTGCGTATGAGATTGTCGATTTCTGCTGTCGGATTATTCATATCTATTTTTCATTAAACAATTTCATCGCCTCGGCTTTTGCCGAATCCGCAATGGCTATATAGGGCTTCATCGCTTTATAGTCGCTGTGCCCCGTCCATTTCATCACCACTTGCGGGGGTATGCCCATCATGATTGCATTGCTTATAAATGTCCGCCGCCCCGTATGTGTACCCATCAGTTCGTATTTCGGATAAACCTCATCGACCCGTTCGTTCCCTACATAATAGGTAACCGTTTCGGGTTGATCCAGACCGCACAATTGGCCGAGTTCCTTGATATAATCGTTCATCTTTTGATTCGATATTACGGGCAATGCCTTATTATCCTCAAACGGAACCCCGTCGTATTTATCGAGTATTGCTTGACTGTATTTATTCAGGTCGATTGTAAGGCTGTCCGCTGTTTTTACCGTTGTAATATGAAGCGCCCCGTTTTTGATATCAAACCGTTTCAGATTATAGACATCCGAATAACGCAGCGAAGTGAAACAGCAAAAGCAGAAAACATCCCGAACCCGATCCAAATATTTCTTACTCTCCGGTATCGGAAAGTTGTAAACGGTCATCAGTTCATCCCAAGTGAGGTAAATGATACGTTTCTCGGTCGTTTTCAATTTGGGCTTAAAGGAGAGGTAAGCCATATTCTTGTGGTAACCATTGTTCGCAGACCATTTCAGAAACCATTTTAAGAACCCCAACTGCTTTCCTATCGTGCTGTTGCGAAGCCCTTTTTCGTCCCGAAGATGAGTAATGAAATCCGCAAGTCCCTTTTCCGTCAGATCGTCGAACGACAAGTTTGGCGAGAAGATATACAGATGATTCCGCAGGGCGATGTATTTTTCATACGTACCGTGCGTCCACCCGTTTATATTTCCTATCTCCTTAATGAACTCATCGAAGACATCGAACAGCGTTTTTTCACGTATCTCACCCACGTCATCCAGTTTGTTTTTGTTGGTGTTGATATTTTGCTGAATCAGCTCCTTGGTAACCTTCAGTTTTTCAGTCAGGCATTTATTCTCGAAATCAATACTCTGCTGAACGATATTATTGAGGTGGGAATTGATGACGTTGTACGTTATTCCCTTCGCATTGGACGCCCCCTGCCTGACCTTCTGCTTGGAACTGTCCCATTTCGCAGGGTTGATACTGTACCCTACGGACGTAAGAAGCCTTATTCCGCCGATGGCTATGGAAACACGTATCGGGAAATCCCCGTGTTTATCGCCTCTGCTGTTCAGATAAAAGTTTACCGCCATATTCTACATGAAATAGTTACGCACAAATATAAGCACACTTTTCCATAAAATACGATAAACTACAAAAAACTATTCTGAACTATGCAAATATAAATCACTTTAATACAGTACTATTTATCAATTAATCCGAATCAATGTGAATTATAGGTTATGAAGCCTCTCTCTCCGCTGAAATACAACGAATAAAATAGCAAAACCCCGCAAATCACACATTTGCAGGGTTTTGTGTATTTAGTCCACAGGCATTAAAAAGCAATGTAACGCAGGTCGGCGGTGGCCTATTCGGTGTACCTGAAAATCGGCTGAAAAAGTACACCGGATTCCGCGTCACTCCGAACGGAATTCCCTGAGCAGTCCGATCCTCTCGGACATATCCGCCTCTTTCATCCTGCGGATCAGTGCGGCCAGCCGCATCGAATCGACCTCCAGTCCCATCGTACGGATATAAACCGCCTTGACGCCTTTCGACTCGTAGAGACGGTCGAACCGCCAGAACCAAGCCGGCCTTATGAGCTGCGGCTTGTAGTCGCGGCCGAGCAGCAGCCGGACCCAGTACCGGCCCCGGAAATAGAAGTCGTCCGCGTAAAGGACGGCATCCCACTCGATCTGCTCGCGGATCGCGAACGGTTCGGTGATGCCGTATTCGGTCAGGACGATATAGGTCCGGCGGTCGAACAGCGATCCCATGCCGTACAACAGGGCGAAGCCCGCCGTTATCACGAAACACCACCCCAGAACGACGTCGCGGACATAGTACAGAACAAGTCCGCCGGCGATGCCCGCAAGCAGTCCTGCGACGGTGATACACACCGCCTTCTTCCTCGATTTATGAATTATCATCCTCATCCTCAACCAGATTTTCATTTCGAAATCGTGCAAATTTGTCTCCAAAGGCATAAAAATTGAATCTCCGGATAAGAAAAAAAACCTCGCGGCATGCGCCATTGTAAAAATCCGGATGGCAAAAGAGGAGACATAAATAACAAATTGAACAGATAATTTAAAACCGATCGAAAAATGTTGGAATATGAAATTTGGGGAAATACGGTCCAGACATGGATCGTTTCCATACTCATCGTAATAGGGGCGTTCGTCGTCGTAAAACTGCTCTCCCTGCTGGGCAGGAAGGTCATAAAGCCGTTTATCGCCCGCACGAACAACCGGGTGGACGACATCATCTACTACTCCCTCGAAGCGCCCCTGAAATTCGCCGTGATGCTGCTGGGCATCTGGATCGCCATTCACCGGCTGGTCTATCCCGACCAGTTGGTGAAGTACGTAGACAACGCCTACCGCATACTGATCATACTGGACATAACGTGGGTCCTCGCACGTCTCTCCACGGCCCTGCTCCAGCAGTACTGGGGACAAAGGTCGGACGGCCATGCGGTGAAAATGATGCCGGTGGTCAGGCGGACGATTCTGGTCCTGATCTGGATCATCGGTCTGGTAACGGCCCTGAGCAACGTGGGTGTCGACATCAATGCGTTGTGGGGTACGCTGGGCATCGGCGGCATCGCCTTCGCGCTGGCCGCGCAGGACACGGTGAAGAACATCTTCGGCGCATTCACCATCTTTACGGACAAGCCTTTCGGCATCGGCGACACGATCAACGTGAACGGACTGGAGGGAACCGTGATCGACGTGGGCATGCGCAGCACGCGGATACTGGGCTACGACCGGCGCATCACGAGCTATCCGAACTACAAGATCACGGACGCCTCCATCGTCAACATCTCCTCGGAGCCGATGCGGCGGGCCATGGTGAAGCTGGGGCTGACCTACGACACGGGAGCCGAAAAGATGAAACAGGCGCTGGAGATACTGCGGGCCATCCCCGCGAAAATCAAGGACGTTTCCGGAAATCCGTCGGACGTCACGGCCTACTTCTCGGACTACACCGACTCGGCGCTGGTCGTCACGTTCTACTACTACATCGAGAAGCAGGGCGACGTCCTGAAAACGACATCGGACGTGAATCTGGAGATCCTCGACTCCTTCGCCAAAGCGGGACTCACATTCGCCTTCCCCACACGCACGCTGCTCGTGCATCAGGACGACGCGGAAAAAGCCGGCGGCGAACCGGCAGCCGCAGACGGTACGCAAATTCAGAACTCCTAAAAAACATCCCATGACGACTCAGCAAAACCGTCCCGCGACCGGCCAGCCGGATGCGTTCGACAAATATCCCTGTTATTACGGGAGCGATCTGGAGCTGGCGTACACTCCCCAGCGTTCCGTCTTTACACTTTGGGCGCCCACGGCCGACAAGGTCCGGCTGAACCTCTACGCTTCGGGCGAAGGCGGGGAACCGGAGGAGCGGCTGGAGATGCGGCCCTCCGACGACGGGACATGGCGCGTCGCCGCGGAGCGCGATCTGAAAGGGACTTTCTATACCTTCCAGATCGAGAAAGAGGGGAAATGGCTGGACGAAACGCCCGGCATCTGGGCCAAGGCGGTCGGAGTAAACGGCGACCGGGCGGCCGTAATCGACCTGCGCGAGACCGATCCCGAAGGCTGGGAGGCGGACCGTGCGCCCGAACTGAAAATGTATTCCGACATCATTCTCTACGAACTGCACCACCGCGACTTCAGCGTCGCCCCCGATTCCGGGATCGAAAACAAAGGCAAATTCCTCGCCCTGACCGAAACCGGCACCAAGACACCCCAAGGGGAGGCGTCGGGACTGGACCACCTCAAAGAGCTGGGCGTAACGCACATACACATCCTGCCCTCCTTCGATTACGCGACCGTGGACGAAGCCCGACTGAACGACAAGACCTACAACTGGGGATACGACCCGAAGAACTACAACGTTCCGGAAGGCAGTTACTCCACCGATCCGGCCGACCCCGCGGCACGCATCCGGGAGTTCAAGCAAATGGTGCAAAGCCTGCACCGGAACGGCATGCGCATCGTTCTCGACGTGGTCTACAACCACACGGCCTCGGTGGAGCATTCGAATTTCAACCTTACCGTCCCCGGCTACTTTTACCGCCACAACGCCGACGGCTCCTATTCCGACGCCTCCGGCTGCGGCAACGAAACGGCTTCGGAGCGCGCGATGGTGCGGCACTACATCGTCGAGTCCGTCAAATTCTGGGCGAAGGAGTACCATATCGACGGCTTCCGGTTCGACCTGATGGGCATACACGACATCGAGACGATGAACCGCATCCGGGAGGAGCTGTCGAAAATCGACCCGACCATCTTCATCTACGGCGAGGGGTGGCTTGCGGCCGACTCTCCCCTGCCGCCGGAAAAACGCGCCGTGCGGGACCACGTCGGACAGATGGAGGGCATCGCCGTCTTCTGCGACGACTTCCGCGACGCCGTGCGGGGCAGCACGTTCGACGAACACGCCTGCGGATACGCTTCCGGAAATATCGGCGGACACTACGAACCCGTAAAATTCGGGATCGTCGGCGCCACGCAGCATCCTCAGGTAGATTACAACGGACTGCTGTACAGCTCCGTGCCCTACGCGGCCGCCCCGTCCCAAGCGGTCAACTTCGTCGCCAGCCACGACGGTTACACGGTCATCGACAAACTCCGGCTCTCCGTCACGGGCGACCGGGCAGAAGAGGAGCTGCTCCCGATCGACAAACTGATACACACCATCCTGCTCACGGCGCAGGGCGTTCCCTTCATCCGCGCCGGCGAGGAGATGATGCAGGACAAGCAGGGCGAACCGAACAGCTTCCGCTCGCCCGATGCCGTCAACCAAATCGACTGGGCGCTGAAAGCCGAACACCGCGGGCTGTTCGACTACATCCGGCAACTGATCGCCCTGCGTAAAGCGCATCCGGCGTTCCGCATCCCGACGGCCGAAGGGCTGCGGCAGTGGCTCCGGTTCCTCGACACGGGCGATTCGGGCGTGATCGCCTATACTTTGGGCGAACACGCCAACGGCGATGCGTGGAAAGAGATACTGGTGGCCTACAACGGCAATCGCCATCCGGCCGAATTCCGGATTCCCGAAGCGGAGCGGATCGTGGTCTGCCGCGACGGCCGGATCGATCCCGACAGCCGCGAGCGTCTCTCCGGAGAGGTCGTCCGCATGGCCCCCTCCTCGGCGCTTATCGCATATTGCGAATAATTTCCCGGAAGTTCATCCTCCGGGGTACAAATTTTGTATTACATTGACTGTCAACCAAAATTATAAAAATTATGTATTTCTTATGGTATTTACTCATCGGCTTGGCGGCCGGATGGATCGCCAGCCTGATTTTCAAGGGCAGCGGCTCCGGATTGCTGGTCAATCTGATCGTCGGTCTGATCGGCGGCATTCTGGGCGGCTGGCTCGTTTCTTTGTTCGGATGGGTTCCGACGGGCACATGGGGAACTTTCCTCGCCTCGATCATCGGCGCCATCGTCCTGCTGTGGATCGTATCGCTGTTCACACGGCACAAACCCGCTAAAACGATGTAATTATGGAAAAGTATTCGACTAAAGAGAATGAAACCTACCGGGAGCACGCCGAAAAAGCGGTTCACAAGGTAGAAGAACACGGCCAGAAGGCCAGACACAACCTGCAGGAAAACATGCAGAAGCTGAAGGATGACGCCGAAGAGGCGGCCATCGAAGCGAAGAACGAAGCCCGAACGGGCGTTCACAAGATGGCCGGCAAAATCGAAGAGGCCGGCACAAAAGTCAAGAATGCCACCAAAGAGGGCATGACCAAAGCCGCCCACAAGGTAAAAGAGACGGCGACGCAGGCGGCGAACCGGATCAAGGAGAAAGTATGACCCGGCAGTCCCGGCAACAGAAAAGGGAAGTCTTCGGACTTCCCTTTTTTGCTGCGCCCGCCTAAGCCGGTACGAGTATGCCCGGATCGGCAGCGACTTCGTGCATGAAGTCGCACCGCACGGGTTCGCTGTGCAGCTCCTGCTCCGGATAAGATTTGAGCAGGGCGGCGATCTGCGCATCGGACAGCGCGGGACTGAGCCAGCGGCTCTCATCGTCGGGACGGAGAATGACGGGCATCCGGCCGTTGGCGTTGTTGACGTAGCGCATCAACGGATTGGCTTCGGTAGTGATTATCGAGAATGTCGTCGTCCACGCAGCGGTCGCACGGCAGTACCAGCGATCGTAAATCCCGGCCAATGAGAAGAGAGGACGCTCCTTCAGGGTCACGTACAAGGGGATTTTCCGATGCTGTTCATGGCGCCATCCGTAGAATCCGCTCACGGGAACCAGACACCGTCTCTGACGGATCGGAACCCGGAACGACGCGTTTTCGAAAATGGTTTCCGCACGGGCGTTGACCGTCTGGTTGCGGACCGTCACGACATCCTCCGGTCTGCGCAGCCAATAGGGAATCAGCCCCCACCGGGAATACCGGATCTGTTCGTCCCCGGTCAGGACCGGATAGGGGAGGTGCGAAAACGCGCAGGCACGGACGGGCGGGCGGAGATTACGGATCAGATCGGCCTTCCGGCCGAAATGCCGGGCAAGTTCCTCAGGCCCGGCAGCGAGGAAAATATGATAACACATGGCATGATAGGATTACAATTCGGACCTGCACGGCCCGTTCGAGACATAAAAACGCAGGGAGCATGACGACGGTCGCCCCCTGCGCTTTTCATACGGCAAAAACTATTTCGTAGCTTTCGTAAAGTTGCCGTCCTTATCGAAATCGAGCACCGTCTTGTCCGCGAGGGCCACCTTGTAGCCGTCGGCGGTCGTCTCCATCATGACGATCCGCTGCCCCGCATAGTTATTGCCTGCATAGGTCTTGATCTTGGCGGGAATCACCGACATGGGAACCGAACCGTTCTTCATGATGATCTGCGAGCAATCGCCGCTGCCGCCCTCGAAAGAGACTTGGTTGCCGCTGTTGAAGTAGACAGTGTACTTGTCCCACGACGCCTCGCGGTCCATCTCCACGGCCTTCACCTTTTCGCCGGGGAAATTTTTCTGAATGAATTCCTGCGAGTTCTTCGGCAGTTTACCGAAATCCACCTTCTGGGGAGCAGCGCTTACGGCAAAAGCAAATACCGCAGCCGCGACGAGTAAAAGAATTTTTTTCATAATATAAAGAATTTAAGTGATGAATGATACCGGAATACCTGCAAATGGTATTCCATTGAGGTTGAAATTGTTCGAAAAATATTTTTCATACTGAGAATCAATTTTTTCAGGGGCCGCGTCATACGTCCGCACCCGTAAACAACTTGAGGATATAGCCGATCAGGAAACTGATTCCGGCGATGCCGAAACTCAGCAGGGCCATTTCGAAAAAACGCCGTCTGAAACTCTCGCACAGGACCACGGCGTAATAGTAATTGAACAGGGCGATCACGGTCAGGGCCGCCAGAAGCATGACGCCCAGCGCGGCAAGCGCACTCGAAAAGAGCAGATAGGGAAGTATCAGTATGGCGACCGTCACCAGATAGGTGACTCCGGTGCAGACCGCAGCCCGCAGCGGATGCTTCTCCCGGCCCTTTTCCGACTTGGTCGCGAGGTATTCGGAAGCCGCCATCGAGAGGGCCGCGGCAATGCCCGTGATGCCGCCCGTAAGCGCCACGAGCCGCGGCTCGTTCAGCGCCAGCGTGAATCCGGCCAACGCCCCCGTGAACTCGACCAAAGCGTCGTTCAACCCCAGCACGACCGAACTTATGTAGCACAATCGCATCCCGCCGGCCAGCGTCGTCAGCTCCTCCCCGTGACGTCGCTCCTCCGAAGCTATCCGCACGAACTCCTCGCGTTCGGGATAGCGCGAATAGCTTGCCGCCGTGCCTTTCTCACACTGCTCCATCTGCCGGACCACGAAAGCCCGTCCCAGCACCCTGACCATGCCCACATACCACAAAACACGTTTGGGATCGGGAGTCACCGTACGGCCCGTACGGCTTCTGAGGACCTCGCAATGCCGTCTTTCGTCCTGCATGATACGCAGCAGCGTCCGTCGGCGGACCGGATCCTTTTCCAGTCCGGCCAGCCGGCGGTAAACTTCGCACAAGGTAGTCTCGTCCCGTTGCAGGGTCAAAAGGTTTTTTGTCATCGCAGTCCCGTTTGTGTGGTTATTTCACCCGGAGCCTCCCCGGCCGGGGAGTGGCGGGCCTACACTCCGGGGTCCGCAAAAAATCTGCCGAACAGCGACCGAACCTCCGCAGGAAGAAGCTTCTACCTCAGGGTCCGAAAACCCGAAAAAAATCCATCCACCCCTTACTGCGTGTTTTGCAGGAATATCCATCCTCCCGTTTTTTCAATCCATCCAAAAGTATTTTTCATGGCATAAATGATGCACGCAACTGCATCGAAAAGGGTGCCGGACAACAAATACGAGCATATACCTTAATATAAATGGCAATAACGGTTTAACCGAGTATTAACTTAATTAATCATTCTATCAACTATGAAAAAAAAGTACTTTTTCACCGCATTCGCTGCGGCTTTGCTTTTCGCAGGATTCGCCTTTACGGCCTGTGACGACGATGACGACAACAGCGCCCCCGGCACGAAGCCGACGATCAAGTTCGAAAACGTAATCCCGACGAAGAATTACGTTCAGAGCGGCACGTTCGCCGCCGTGGCTCCCGGTGCGACGACTTCGTTCACATTCCATGCGGCCAAAGGACAGCGGCTGATGTTCGCCACGATGTATTCCTACTCCAACGACCTCTTCTTCGCCCCTGAGAATCCGGGCATCGCGCTCTTCAACGATGCGGGCGTCCCCTATACCGGCGTCATAGCCAATGCCGTGAAACTCTGGGACAACGGAACCCGCGTCAATGAACAGCCCGGCCCCAACGTCAACCATCCGGGCGTAGCTCAGGCCGGCGTAGTGAGCGAGGTGAACGGTACGGACACGGAGGGTCACACCTACCCGGCGGCTTCGAGCCTGCTTCAGGTAAGTCTGACTTTCGACGCCGTACAGTCGCTGTTCACCTGCACGATCTCCAACATCTCTAACGGCACCTCGAACGAGACTCCGTTCTCCGGCGGCGTATTCGTCGTATCGAATATGCTCGACGGCAAGCTGGTGATGGAGAAGCCGTTCTTCAACGTCGATCAGAAATCGGGCGTGGAGCTGACCAAGCTGGCCGAAGCGGGCAACGTCGATCCCCTGAAGTCGCTCGTAGCCGATCAGACGGGAATCATCACCACGCTGCACGGCGCCATCGTAGTAGTCTACACGGGCAACACCAACCCGATCTATCAGCTGGGACAGAAAGACGCACAGCTCGGTCTGGCGGCTCTCGCACAGCGCGGCGATCCGGGACAGCTGAAAGCTTCGCTCGAAAAAGTCCCGCAGGTGCGCAAGATCTACACGATTACGAAGACCGCCCTGCCGGGCGAGAGCATGGAATGCACCTATGAGGCCGCAGCCAACGAAAAGGTAGCGTTCGCAACGATGTTCGGCTATTCGAACGACTGGTTCTTCGCCAACGGTCCTGAGCTTAACGCACTGACCAAAGGCGACATAACGAGCAAGACCGTCCTGCTCGACGACGGTACGGCCGTAAGCCAGTATCCCGGCGCCGGCAATGCCCAGTCCGTATTCGGCGGAACGCTGATGCCCGAAGACAAGGCCATCAGCGCAGTCGGCGACACCTACCCGGTTCCCGCCGTCGACGGAATCGTCAAGATAACGATCTACTAAGGATCGTCGTGTGTGTTAATTGCGGCCGGAGCAGGAAACTGCTCCGGTTTTTAAACCCGTACAATCATGACAAACGACAAATCACAAGAAGGCAAGGTTACCGTTGCCGTAGAAAAAAAGACCTCCAAAATTCCCTCGATGGTCTACCTGAGCGCCGGTCTGGGCGCATTGGCGGTCTCGGCCTGCATGATGTTCCGCGGCCGTAAATCCGCAGCGCTGCTCGTCGGCCAGTGGGCCGCCCCGCTGCTGATCATGGGCCTTTACAACAAGATCGTCAAGACCGAAGGTCACGACCGCCCCGAATCCGGGACGGACAGATTAAACCGAATCATTTAAAAATCACGATTATGGACAAGACAAACCAGATGCACGGCGAAAGCCGTGAACAGCAAAACGATACGCAGACCTCCCCGATGCAAAACGGCAATACGAACGACCTCGACAGCCGGAGCCACAACCGCGACAACAGCGGCATGCACGCAGGCAGCACCGAAGGCAGCAGCTACCGGCAGCAGCCGGACAACAAGGAGCAATACGGCTCGAAGAAGAGCTCCTACTGGCAGGAGAAGGGTTCCGACCGGAAACAGAGCGTCGGAAGCCGCATGAACGAGGAGAGTCTCAAGCAGAAACAATAGTCAGGCCGGCTTCCGGCATATTCAACTTAATACAGCGAATATATGTTTTACCATTCCAAAGAACTCCAGTTCAAAGCGCGGGTGTCGAGACCCGATCCCCGCTTCGCGCGGCTGCTGCTCGAACAATTCGGCGGCGGCAACGGCGAGCTGAAAGCCGCGATGCAGTATTTCGTGCAGGCGTTCGCCTGCCACAACCCCTATCCGGACAAATACGACATGCTGATGGATATCGCCACCGAAGAGCTGGGCCACCTCGAAATCGTCGGCGCCACGATCCAGATGCTGCTCGCCGGCGTCAACGGCAACCTGAAGGATGCGGCCGAGCGCAACGACGTCTTCGGCGAAAGCATTTCGAAGGACGATTTCATCCATTCGGCCTTTTCGATCAATCCGCAGTTCGGCGTACTGACGGGCGGCGGTCCGCGTCTCACCGACAGCAACGGCGTGCCTTGGCAAGGCTCCTACGTCAATGCCAACAGCGACCTGACGGTCGACCTGCGTTCGGACATAGCTGCCGAATCGCGCGCCAAGATCGTCTACGAATACCTGATGCAGTTCACCGACGACAAAGACGTGCTGGCGACGCTCAACTTCCTGATGACACGCGAAGTGGCGCACTTCCAGCAGTTCGAAGCGGCGCTGGGGACCATCCAGCCCAACTTCCCGCCGGGAGTGCTCCAGAGCGATCCCCGCTACAGCAACATCTACTCCAATCATTCGACGGGAGAGGATGCCCGCGGCCCGTGGAACGAGGGCGAAAGCACCGGACTGGGCGAAGAGTGGCTCTATGTCGAGGACCCGCGCGAGCAGGTGCTCGAAACCGACGGACTCACGCAGCTCAAACCGCAGGGAACACCCCGCACCGAAGCTTCGGTGCGCAGTGCGGACAAGAAACTCAGCAAGGAGCGCAGCGGCGAAATCCGCAAGGCGACGCCGGAGAAGAACCTCCGGTGGTGCGAGTACGAACCGCAAGACACCAAGGCGTCCCGCCGCCAGCCGGTCGAACAGGACTAAATATCCCGTCGGCCCGCTGGGTGTGAACGCTCCGGAATTTCAGCCGGAGCGTTCTTCCTGTTTTGCATGCGCTTTGCAGCAAAATACCGCAAACATCAAATACATATATTTATGAAAAACGGAGTAATGATGCAGTATTTCGAATGGAATCTGCCCAATGACGGTAAATTGTGGACGCAGTTGAAAGAGGACGCCCGACACCTGCACGACGTCGGCGTCACCTCGGTCTGGATCCCGCCGGCCTACAAAGCCGACGAACAGCAGGACGAGGGATACGCCGTCTACGACCTCTACGATCTGGGCGAGTTCGACCAGAAAGGCACCGTCCGCACCAAGTACGGCACGCGACAAGAGCTGGAGGAGGCGATCGCGGCGCTGCACGCCAACGGGATTTCGGTCTATATCGACACGGTGATGAACCAGAAAACCGGCGCCGACTACACCGAGAAGTTCATGGCCTGCGAAGTCGATCCCGAAAACCGCGAGCAGGTGATCGGCGCCCCCGTCGAAGTCGAAGGCTGGACCGGATATACCTTTCCGGGGCGCGGCGACAAGTACTCCCCCTTCAAATGGCACTGGTACCACTTCTCCGGAACCGATCAGGTTTACGAGACCGGCAAGCGGGCCATCTACCTCATCCAAGGCGAAGGCAAGAAGTGGAGCGAAGGGGTAGACGGCGAGAACGGGAATTACGACTTCCTGATCTTCAACGACGTGGATTTCGACCATCCCGAAGTGATCGAGGAGATGAAACGCTGGGGCGCATGGATCGCCCAAACGCTCGATGCCGACGGCATGCGTCTCGATGCGCTCAAACACATCCGCAACACCTTTATCGGCGAATTCATGCACAGCGTCCGGGCTTCGCGCGGCAAGGAGTTCTACGCCGTCGGCGAATACTGGAGCGGCGATTTCGAGTCGCTGGAAGCCTACCTCGACGCCGTGGACCACCAGATCGACCTGTTCGATGCGCCGCTTCACTTCAAACTCTTCACCGCTTCGCAGCAGGGGCGCGATTTCGACCTGCGGACGCTGCTCGACGACACCCTCGTGCGGAAACATCCCACGCTCGCCGTGACGTTCGTGGACAACCACGACTCGCAGCGCGGCAGTTCGCTCGAATCGCAGGTCAAGTCGTGGTTCAAGCCGCTGGCGTACGGCCTGATCCTGCTGATGAAGGAGGGGTACCCCTGCATCTTCTACGGCGACTATTACAGCATGAAGGGCGAAGCGTCGCCCCACCGGGCCGTTCTCGACATACTGCTCGACGCACGCCGCTCGCGGGCTTTCGGCGAGCAGACCGACTACTTCGACCATCCCAACACCGTGGGGTTCACCCGCGCAGGCGACGAGCAGCATCCGGATTCGGGACTTGCGCTGCTGCTCTCCAACGGCGAAGACGGCGAAAAGGTGATGTCCGTAGGCGTAACGCATGCCAATGAGACGTGGCACGAGATCACGGGAAGCTACGACGACGAAATAGTCATCGGAGACGACGGCAAGGCCCTCTTCAGGGTACACGGAGGAAAACTGGCCGTCTGGGTCAAAAAATAATGCGTCCCCTATAGGCCGAAACAGCCGAAAGAACGGCCTGCCGGGCCGGAATGGTATACGTTTTGTATTCTTTCCGAGCAACGCCGCATATTGCGTCAACAGTGCAGCGTTACAAACTTGCTTTCGGCCGAAAGGTTTTTTCGGCACGAACGACAGCACAATGTCAAACTAAATTCTTTATCAGTCATGAAAGAGTCAACCAACAAGACCGCCGGCCGCACGCAGACCGGACAAAACAAATCGGCGACCAAGTCGTCCCGCACGACCACCTCGCACGCCAGCTCGACGAGCCGAGGAACCGCCAAAAGCCAGTCGTCCGCCACGGGCCGCGTATCGCGCAGCAACAATCCCGAAGGACACAACCAGTACACCAAAAAATCGCAGGGCAACTGCTAACGACGCAGTTCGTCTTTCGATAGAGTGTCGCAAGGGACTGTCTGACCGGGTTCAGGCAGTCCCGTCTTTTATCCGCCGACCGTCCGGCAGACCTGCAGGGGATTCACGCCGCCGGATCGTCCGGCAACAGGGCGGGCACCGATTTTGCACACACAATCAGAAACGGCTGAACGATGAAAAAGGCTTGGGCTTATATTCTTCCCACACTGCTCTGCTTCGTATTGGGAGGGCTGGTCGGATGGTGGCAGAACGACGCGATCCGCGAATGGTATCCGCATCTGGTAAAACCTGCGCTGACGCCGCCCAATGCGGCATTTCCCATCGCATGGAGCATCATCTACCTCTGCATGGGCCTCTCCGCCGGACTGGTTCTGACCTCCGTCTCGCCCTTGCGCCGGAGGGTTATGGCGCTATGGTTCGCACAGCTGGGATTCAACGTGCTGTGGAGCATCCTCTTCTTCGTATGCCGAAGCCCCCTGCTGGGAATGATCGACATCGCGCTGCTCGACATTCTCGTCGCCGCCTACATTGCGCAGAGCGGGAAAATCCGGGCCGGAGCGGCGTGGCTCTTCGTTCCGTACCTCTGCTGGATACTCTTCGCCACCTATCTCAACGCCGGCATCCTCGCGGCCAACGGCACGGAGCTTTAAGCTGCCGCACGGCCACCCGCCCGACGCGGAAAGAGGGCGCATCATCCGATCAGCAGATCCTCCAGACGGACTTTGGGGACATAGTGCGTCCCGTTTTTCCGGTAATAGGCGCGGTCGCCGTCGGAGCCGATCTCCGTCAGCTCGATCTTCTCGATGCCCTTGCCGAGTGCGAGAATCAGCAGCGGCTCCGCATCCAGTCCGAACTCCCGCCTGATCGGCTCCTTGTCGAACGCTCCGATGCAGATGCCGTTCAACCCGATTTCGACCGCCTGCAACAGCATGCTCTGGGCTGAAATGCCCAGATCGATATCGACATAGCGATCCTCGGCGACCGTCGAGCAGATGATGATGAAAGCGTTCGGCTCGGTCCCCGGCAGGGGCAGATGAAGTTCGGGCAAAGCCCCTCCCAGCCGGATATGGGGCAATACTTTGGGAGCCTCGTCCGCCAGCACGGGCCGGAAGCGCAGCACCTGCTGATTCCGCGCCGAGGGGATTTTGGCATTCACGCCGATAATGCGCCGGAGCTGATCCCCGCGCACGACGAACCGCGCGTCGTAACCGCGATGGCTCCGGTTTTTGAGCAGTAGCCTGCCCAGCGTCGCCAACGGCCTGCGATTGCGCGGCCCCGATGCCGTCCGGGCCAGATACTCTTCCATTTTCCGTCCTAAATAGTCGTCCGCCATTTTCTTCAGAATTAATCCGGAGACAAAGATACGCAAAATCACCGGACGAAAGAGCGGCATTTATTCACTATCTTTGCAGGAATCACCACCATGACGCAACGGAAAATCATACACATCGACATGGATGCGTTCTACGCCTCCGTCGAACAGCGGGACCGCCCCGAATACCGGGGCCAGCCGATCGCCGTCGGCCATGACGGCCCGCGGGGCGTCGTCGCCACGGCCAGCTACGAAGCCCGGCCCTACGGGGTGCGTTCGGCGATATCCTCCGCGCTGGCGAAACGGCTCTGTCCGAACCTGATCTTCGTGCCGGCGCGTTTCGACGTCTACAAGGAGGTGTCGCGGCAGATCCGCGCCGTCTTCCGCGACTACACCGAACTCGTCGAGCCTCTTTCGCTCGACGAGGCGTTCCTCGACGTGACGCACCTGCGCTCGGCGACCCTCGCCGCCCGCGAGATCAAAGCCCGCATCCTCGCCGAAACCGGACTGACCGCATCGGCCGGAATATCGGTCAACAAGATGCTGGCCAAGATCGCTTCGGACTACCGGAAACCCGACGGACTGTTCACGATCCCGCCCGGACAGATCGAAGAGTTCGTCGCGGCTCTTCCCATCGAGCGGTTCTTCGGCATCGGGGAGGTGACGGCCCGGAAGATGCACGGCATGGGAATCCATACGGGCGCCGACCTCAGGCTGCGGGACGAAGCGGAGCTGGTCCGCCATTTCGGCAAGGCCGGACACAGCTATTACGGCTATGCCCGCGGCATCGACGAACGCGAGGTCACGCCGAACCGCATCCGCAAATCGCTCGGCGCGGAGACGACCTTCGCCGAAGATACCGACGACCGGGAACAGCTGCGGCTGGAGCTGTCGGCCGTGCGCGAAGAGGTCTGGAACCGCCTGATGCGGCACGAATTCAAGGGAAAGACCGTCGTGCTGAAACTCAAGTTCGACAATTTCCGCCAGATAACCCGGTCGAAGACGCTTTTCGCTCCCGTCAATTCGGCCGAAACGCTCAGACAGGTGTCCGAGGAGCTGCTGGCGGCGGTCGATTTCCGCGGACGGAAGATCCGCCTGATCGGCCTTACGGTCGGCAATTCGCCCGAAGCCTGCACCGAGTGCGTGCAGCTGCGGTTCGATTTCGGGGAATCCGCCCGGAACGTTTAAACGACTTTTCGCACGACCGGCGGCAACACGGGAAGGGAAAAGACGATAATTGTTTAAAAAGAGACCGTTTATGGGGAGCGGAGCCCTTGCCCGATCATCGGGTTTTTAGTAATTTGCGCGAAATTTCGCAGGCCCCGCGCACCGGGCGGACAATCGCACGCAGACGCGTCGCCGCCTGACAAACACGGAATCAGTCACTCTGCAAATGCTGAAAAAGATACTGAAATATACGTTCCGGACGCTGCTCGTCATCCTCCTCGTCCTGATACTGGTCCCCGCCCTGCTCTACATCCCGGCCGTTCAGGATTTCGTCCGGAGCAAAGCGGTCGGCTACGCATCCCGGACGCTCGGAATGGACCTGTCGGTGGAGCGTCTGCGGCTCTCCTTCCCGCTGCGGCTGTCCGTGGACAATACGCTGCTGACCGACAAGGGCGACACGCTCCTCTCCTGCGGACACCTTTCGCTGGAGGTCGCCGTGTGGCCCCTGCTCCGCAAAGAGGTCGCCGTGCGGAGTCTCGAACTGGCAAAACTCGCGGCGCATTACGGAGATTCCACGGCAGGCATGGACCTGAAGGTCGCCGCCGGACAGTTCGCCGTGAATGACTGCCGGGTCGGCCTGCCGGCCAAAACGGTCGGCATTTCCCGCATCGCGCTGACGGACGGGGATGTATTTCTGAATACGGCGGAGAGCGCTCCCGCCGAAAAGGCGGACAGCGCCGCGGCCCTGCCGTGGCAGATCGACGTCGGGAAACTGACGGTCGCAAACCTCGTCTTCGGGATGCGGACCGCCCCCGCGGTAACCGACCTCTCCGTCCGGCTGCCGGACGGGGAGGTGGATAGCTGCCGGGTTCTGCTGGACAGCCGGCAGGTATCCGTGAAAAGCATCCTGCTGAACCGGGGCGGATACGCCTACCTGACAGCCCCGGCGGACGCCGGAGAAAAGGCTCCGGACAAGACAGCGACTCAGGGCAAAGCGGCGCACCCCGATAAAACAGCGGCCGCCGATAACGCATCATCACCCCACGACGCAGCGGCCGACGACGGCGAAGCTCCCGCCCTGCCGTGGACCGTCCGGGTCGGCAGCGTCACGCTGAACGACAACAGCCTCGAATACGGAACGCTGCACCACCGCCCCGCGGCGGGATTCGATCCGGCGTTCATCGTCCTCTCGCCGCTCGACCTGTCGGTCGATTCGATCTACAACCGGGGCGCCGACATCGCCCTTCGGATCCGCCGGCTGGCATTCACCGAGCGCAGCGGGTTGTCCGTACGGAATGCCGCCGGGGCGTTCGCAATGGACTCCACCGGCATTTCGCTCTCCGGGTTCGAACTTGCGACGCCGCTTTCCGGCGTCCGGGCCGAGGCGCACGCCGGAGCCGGAATCATGCGAATGGCGCCCGACACCCCGCTGACCGCCGACCTCTCGGCGAGCCTGAATACGGAGGAGATAAAACTGCTCTATCCGCAATTGATTCCCGCCGCGCTGGACGACCGGATCGTCCGGATCAAGCTTTCGGCGGCGGGAACGCTGGGCGACATCAAAAAGGCGGGGCTGGACATCTCGTCGCCCGGACATATCGACCTTGCGGTGAACGGCACCGCGAAAAACCTGCTCGCCCCGGAGCGGCTGGAAGCCGCGGCCCGTTTCGAAGGGGAGTTCCGCGACATGGCTTTTCTGCTGGAGATGCTGCCCGACACGGCCCTGCGGCGGCGCGTGACGATTCCCGAACGGATCACGCTCCGCGGAGCGGCGGACGCGGACCGGGGACTTTACTCGCTCGCTTCGACGCTGAACGCCGACGGCGGCCAGCTGACGCTGAACGGCCGGATCGACCCGGAAAAACAGATATACGATGCGGAAGTCCGATGCGACAGCCTTCCGCTGAACCGGTTCCTTCCGGCCGACTCGCTGGGCGCACTGGATTTCACGCTGACGGCCGGGGGCGCCGGATTCGATCCGTTATTGCCGCAGACACGGGGAAGCGTCCGGATGCGGATCGGCCGCGCGGAGTACCGGAGCCACGATTTCGGCGGAATAGAGCTGGATGCGGACCTCGAAAACCAGCACCTCTCCGGCCGTCTTTCCGACCGTGACGAAGCGCTCCGTCTGCTGCTGTCCGTTTCGGGAACGCTGACGGAGCGGGAACAGCGGATCGGCGTGTCGGGCAATGTCTTCGACTTCGATCTGGCCGACATGGGAATCACCCCGGAGCAGATCGGCGGATCGTTCGCGCTCGACGCCGACGCTTCCGCTTCGGATGCCGGCGGCATGGCCGCACGTCTCACGCTGGACAGCATCGTAATCCGCAGCAAAAACCGCACGGACCGCATCCGCCGGACGAACGTCACGTTCGGCACCGACACCGCAGCCACCCGCGCCGGACTGACCTCCGGCGATCTGACGCTCTCGTTCGCCGCCCCCGAACCGCTCGATTCGCTGACCGCCGCCGCGTCCCGGAGCGCCGGGGTGCTGGCACAGCAGATCCGCTCGCAGCACGTCGATATGGATTCGCTCAAAACGGTCCTGCCCGATTTCGGACTGCGGGTCTCGGCAGGACGCGACAACATCCTCAGCAGTTTCCTGAGAACCAAAAGAATCGCTTTCAGCAACCTCGACATCGCCGGCACGAACTGCGACTCCCTGCCCGTATCGCTCCGGATGCGCGTGGAAAAACTGGCTTACGGCAGCATCGTTCTCGACACCCTGACGGCATCCGCGGTGCAGAACGGGAGCCGGCTGGAATACGCCCTCCGCGTGGCGAACGCCCCCGGAAATCTGGACAACATAGCCCTCGCGGGAGTGTACGGCCACGTCGTACGGAACACGGGAGCGGTGAATTTCTACCAAAAGAACCGCGCAGGCCGGGAAGGATTCCGCTTCGGGGTGGACGCAGCGTGGAACGACAGCCTGATCCGTGCGTCCGTAACGCCCCTCGCCCCGGTATTCGGCTCCGAGCCGTGGACGGTGAATCCCGGCAATTACCTCGTCTACCGGTTCGACGGAAACCTGAGCGCCGACCTCGACATGACTCACGGCGACCAGCGGTTTGCGATCCATACCGTTCCGGAAACCGACTCGCTCCGCGGCATCCGGCTCGACATCGCAGGGCTGAACATCGGCGGAGCGCTGGCGATGCTCCCCTCCGCCCCGCCCGTCGGCGGCGTGCTGGGCGCCGCCGTGACCCTGAACACGGGCGCCGACTCGCTGGCCGTCCGGGGCGACGTTTCAGTCGCCGGACTCTCGTACGACAAGCAGCGCTTCGGGGACGTCGGGCTGGGCGTACGCTATGCACAAGGGCGGGAACAGCAGGCCGACGTGCGGCTCACGCTGGACGGCGCCGACGTCCTGACCGCGCGGGGCGACTACCGCAAAGAGCGGGAAAGCCCGCTCGACCTCACGGCGTCGATCCCCGGATTCCCCCTGCAGCGGGCCGACGTCTTTCTGCCCGCCGACATGCTCCGTCTCTCCGGCATCCTCTCCGGGAAGCTCCACGCGGGCGGAACGCCGCAACGGCTGCAGTTGAACGGCGGTCTGCAGTTCGCACAGACGGAGGTCCGCGTGCCGATGATCGGCACTTCGTTCCGTCTCTCTTCCGACACGATCCGCATCGACGACAGCCGGGTCCTGTTCGACGACTTTGCGGTCACCGCCCCCAACAAAAGCCCGCTGACGATCGGAGGCTACGTCGATCTGACCGACTTCGGCCGCATAACGGCCGACATCGCGCTGCGGGCGTCGGATTTCCAGTTCGTGAACGTGGCCCGGAAGGAGGGAACGGACGTCTACGGGAAAGCCTATCTCGATTTGGACGCGACGGCCAAAGGCCCTCTGGACGAACTCGTCGTCCGCGGCAGCGTCGCACTGCTCAAAAACACCGACATCAACTATGTCATGCAGGACTCGCCGATGGACGTGAAGGAGCGTCCGCAGAACATCGTGACCTTCGTTTCGTTCCGCGACATGGACAACCAAAGCTTCGCCGAGGCCACCCCGACGGTGCGGATCGGCGGTATGGACATCCTCCTGAACGTCGACATCAACGACGACGTCCAAGCCGCCGTGGACCTCTCCGCCGACGGCAGCAACCGGATAGACCTGCAGGGCGGCGGCAACCTGACCTTCACGATGAATCCGCTGGGAGACGTCAGCCTGTCGGGCAAATACGTCCTTTCGGGCGGGACGGTGCGCTACAATCCGCCCGTGATCTCCCAGAAGATATTCAAGATCACGCCGGACAGCTATGTAGACTGGGTCGGAAACGTCGCCGACCCGGCCTTCAACATTACGGCGGTCGAAACCGTCCGGGCCAGCGTCTCCGCGGACGGGCAGGATTCGCGCTCGGTGAATTTCAACATCTCCATCAATATCCGCAATACGCTGAACGACCTCGAAGTCAGCTTCGGACTGTCCGCCCCCGAAGACCTCACGATGCAGAACCAGCTCAATTCGCTGACGGCCGAACAGCGGGCCAATCAGGCGATGAACCTGCTCATCTACAACACCTACACCGGTCCGGGAACGACCGCCAAGGTCAGCACCGAGAACCCGCTCAACTCGTTCATACAGAAAGAGCTGAACCAGTGGGCGCAGAACAACCTGAAGGGCGTGGACCTCAGCTTCGGCATCGACTCCTACGGCGAGGACGACCCGAACGGCCAGCGGACCGATTATTCGTACCGGCTGTCCAAAAGTCTCTTCAGCAACCGCGTGCGCGCCGTCATCGGGGGCAAGTTCAGCACCGACGCCGCCCCGTCGCAGAACCTGAAGGAGAACCTGATCGACGACATTTCGCTCGAATACATGCTGACCAAACGCGACAACATGTATCTGAAGGTCTTCCGCCACACCGGCTACGAAAGCATCCTCGAAGGCGAGATCACCGAGACGGGCGTGGGCTTCGTCATCCGGAAGAAACTGCTCCGGCTGGGCGACCTGTTCAAACCGATGCGTCCCAAAGCGGAAAAGGAAAAACAAAAACGAAACGAGTCCGATGCGCGTCAGAAATAGCTGCATACTCCTCTGCGCCGCACTGCTCGCGGCGGCCTGTTCCACGACCCGGCGTCTGGGAACGGACGAAGTCCTGTACACGGGAGTTAGGAAGATCCGGATCGAACCCGATTCGGGCGTCGTGCTCTCCGCAGCGGCCGAATCGGCCGTGAAGGAGCCGCTCTCCGTGGCCCCGAACAACCCGCTTTACAGCCCCTATCTCCGCACGCCGCTGCCGATCGGCCTTTGGGTCTACAACTACCTCTACACGCCGAAGGAGAAGGGATTCAAATACTGGCTCTACAAGCGGCTGGCCAAACAGCCCGTGCTGATCTCCAAGGTACAGCCCGGACTGCGGACCAAAGTCGCCGAGCAGGTGCTCGAAAACTACGGTTATTTCGGCTCCCAAGCCGAAGACTCCCTGCTCTACCGCAAGCACGGCAGAAAGGCCAAGGTCTATTATACGCTCCGCATCGCGCCGCCGTGGTACTACTCGAACATCTCCTACCCGCAGGCCGGGGGCGGCCTGCAGCCCCTGATCGACAGCATGCGGGCGACCTCCCTGCTGCGGGTCGGGGCGCAGTACAACATGGACTCGCTGACGCTCGAACGCAAGCGCATATCACAGCTGCTGCGCAACAGGGGCTATTATTATTTCCGGCCCGAATACATGGAATACCTCGCCGACACGACCGTCGAACGGCGACGGGTCGACCTGCGGCTGAACCTCAAACCGAACGTCCCGGAGGTGGCCCTCAAACCCTACCGCGTGGGCGACATCACGGTCCGCCTCACCAACATCAAACCCGGTCCGGCCGATACGTTCCGCCTGCGGGACGTGCGGGTCATCGCCCAAAGGCCGATGAAAATACGCCCGAAGATACTCTCTCGGACGCTCTCGCTCGAACCCGGCCAGCTCTTCACCGTGGACGCTCAGAACCGCACGCAGACCGCCCTCAACAAACTGGGCATTTTCCGCTCGGTCAATCTGGGCGTCACGCCGCTCGACTCGCTGCGGGGCGCCGACACGCTGGACGTGGTCATCGACGCCCAGTTCGACTATCCGCTGGAAGCGGCGCTGGAGACCGACGTAACCTCCAAGTCGAACAGCTTCATCGGTCCGGGTATCACCTTCAAGGTCAGCAACAACAACCTCTTCCGGGGCGGCGAGGTGCTCGCCGTGAAGCTGAACGGCTCGTACGAATGGCAGACGGGCAACAAGAACTCCGGGGGCCGTTCGTCGCGGCTCAACTCCTACGAACTGGGGCTGAACGCCAACCTCAACATTCCGCGGCTGCTGCTGCCGTCGTTCGCAACGCGCAGGCTGAGATACCCCGGCAGCACGACGTTCCAGCTGGGCGTGGACCTGATGAACCGCCCCAGCTTCTTCCGGCTGATCGCCTTCAGCGGCTCGGCGGGCTACAATTTCCAGACTTCGCCCTACAGCCGCCATTCGCTGACCGTATTCAAGCTGACCTACAACAAACTGCTGCACACGACCGAAGCTTTCGACAAGACGATGGACGAGAATCCGGCGATCGCCATGAGTTTCCGCAACCAGTTCGTTCCGTCGATCAACTACACCTACACCTTCGACAAAACCTACGGCCGCACCGGCAACCGCCGTTTCTACTGGCAGAACAGCGTCACCTCGGCCGGAAACATCCTTTCGGGCGTCCTGAGCCTGTTCGGCAGCAAACAGCCGCAGCATTTGTTCGGCAACCGCTTCTCGCAGTTCGTCAAGGAGGTGAGCGAAGTGAAGTTCTACCACCGCATCGGACGCCGCAACAACTGGCTGGCCACCCGTTTTCTCGTCGGAGTGGGATACGCCTACGGCAACTCCGAAGTGATGCCCTACAGCGAACAGTTCTATATCGGCGGAGCCAACAGCATCCGGGCCTTCACGATCCGGTCGCTGGGTCCGGGCAGCTACCGCCCGCCCGCAGACGACCGCAACGGCTATCTGGACCAGACCGGCGACTTCAAGCTGGAGGCCAACGTCGAATACCGCTTCGGCATCATGGGACGGCTGAACGGGGCTGTTTTCCTCGACGCGGGCAACATCTGGCTGTTGAAAAAGGACCCCAAGCGTCCCGGCGCCGAACTCAAATGGAAAGGGCTGCTCAACGAAATCGCTCTGGGAACGGGCTTCGGACTGCGTTACGACATCAGCTATCTGGTCATCCGCGCCGATCTCGGAATCGGCCTGCACACGCCCTATCCGAATCCGGACAAAACGGGCTATTACAACATCTCCAGCTTCAAGGACGGACTCGGTTTCCATTTGGCCATCGGCTATCCGTTCTAAATCGGCGACGGGGAGGATTCCCCTCCGAAAACGGCTGCGGATCGGTGCCCGGCAAAACGGCCGGGCCGCCGGAGGGGCCGAATTTATCTTTTCGGCAGCGGAAAATCGCCGATCATTGGTAAATTCTGAAAATAATTATTACCTTTGCGAACCGCAAGGAGAGGTGCAGGAGTGGTTGAACTGGCCCGCCTGGAAAGCGAGTAAACCCCTAAAGGGTTTCAGGGGTTCGAATCCCCTCCTCTCCGCCAGAGGCGTGAAACACGCAAGCCCCGCAAAACCGAAGTCCGCAGAAATAATCTGCGGACTTTTTCTTTTGCCCCGCCATCAGCGGCTCACTCCATTTCGGTCAGATGCTTCCAGTAACGGCGGGGCATCATGCGCCGCTGCTGACACTCGTTGATCCGCTGGGGAATCGCCAGCGCCCGGAAATAATTCTTCCAGAGCAGCTGAAACTGCCGTTCGTCCTCGGCCAGCCAACGGTCGGCGAGCTTGTCGGCGATCATGCCGCGGTCGTCTTCGAGCGTCACCCGGCGCGCCGTCCGCCCGTCGTAATAATATCCGTAATCGCGCCGCCGGTCGTAGATAAGCCACCGCTGGTCGGCGAAACGGTCCGTAAAGTAATCCAGCGACAGCGGCAGGGCGTCGTGTTCGGGAGTGGCTGCGGCAAAATAGGTGCCGTCGGCAGCCTTCTGAAGCCGGACGAACTGCCTGAGCCGCTCGCACTCGTGCGAAACTTTGAGCGCCAGCCGGTGCAGCGCCTTCATGTCGGGATCGGCCTGATCGGCCAGCACGCCTCCGCCCTCGTCGAAAACCCGGCGCATGCAGCGCAGCATCAGCAGATCGCTCCGCTCCTGCTCTCCGTGCCATGCGTAGACGAGCATCGAACGCGCCCGGACGACAAGCCTGCGTTCCAGTCCGCGCCAGACACGGGCGGCGTGCGCCGGATCGGTCGCGACCTCGTGCACGCGCTCCGTAAAAAGCGGTTCCGGCTCTCCGGGACCGATCAGCTGCTCCGGGAACGCCCGCATCGCATAGGCGTCGAACAGCGCCGAGAGCAGCCCGTCGAAAGATTTATCGTAACGAAAAACCAACATCGCATTCAGAAAAGGGTCAGCTGACCTTCGTTTTTATCCGGTTTCTGCCGTTTAGGCGCAGTCAGCAGGCGGCGCACCTGCTCCGGCCGCAGTTCGTTCACCCCCTGCCCCGTGGTCAGCTCGCGGCAGCGGACGAAATACTGCGCCTTCTTCATCACCACGCCGATCTGCCGCAGCGACTGCATGGTCAGCGTGCGGTAACGGCGCGAGCTGACGATCAGCCGCGCCGACTTGACCCCGACGCCCGGCACGCGCAGCAGCGCCTCGTAGTCCGCGCGGTTCACATCGACCGGAAAAAATTCGGGATGCCGCAGCGCCCACGCCAGTTTGGGGTCGATCTCCAGATCAAGCCGGGGCGTCTGCTCGTCGGCGATCTCCTCGGCCCGGAATCCGTAGAACCGCATCAGCCAATCGGCCTGATAAAGCCGGTTTTCGCGCACGAGCGGAGCTTTGTCCAGCGCAGGCAGCCGCTTGTCGTAGGGATTCACCGGAATAAACCCCGAATAGTAGACGCGCTTCATCGTGGGACGGTCGTAGAGCGACGACGAAAGCAGCAGAATGTCGCGGTCGCTCTCGTCGGTGGCCCCGACGATCATCTGCGTGCTCTGCCCCGCAGGGGCGAAACGGGACGCATGGCGGAAACGGCCGCGCTCCTCGGCGCTCTGCAGCACCCCCTGCTGGATGTAACTCATCGGGCGGTAGATGCTTTCATAGTTCTTGTCGGGAGCCAGCAGCAACAGGTTGCGTTCGGTCGGGATTTCAATATTGACGCTCATGCGGTCGGCGTAACGCCCCGCCTCGGCCACCAGTTCGGGACTGGCGCCGGGAATACTTTTCAGGTGGATGTAGCCGTTGAAACGGTGCACCGTCCGCAGGTCGCGCGCCACGCGGACCATCCTTTCCATGGTATAGTCGGGGTTGCGGACGACGCCCGACGAGAGAAACAGTCCTTCGATGTAGTTGCGCCGGTAGAACTCGATGGTCAGCTCGGTCAGCTCGTCCGGCGTGAAAGCCGCCCGCCGAATGTCGTTGCTGCGCCGGTTGATGCAGTAGGCGCAGTCGTAAATGCAGACGTTGGTGAGCATGATTTTCAGCAGCGAGACGCAGCGGCCGTCGGCCGTGAAAGAGTGACATATGCCCCACCCCGCCGTGCTGCCGACACCGCCCGCGCGATGCCGGCGCGTAACGCCGCTCGACGCGCACGAGACGTCGTATTTGGCCGATTCGGCCAGCACCTTGAGTTTTTCGAGCACGGTCTCTTTCATGGCGGCAAGTTATCGTTTTTTTCCATAAAACCGCCCCCCTCCGGCCGATATTTTTTCGGGCTTTTCCGCACCCCGCTGTATGCGTGGACAATAGCGCGGAAGCACCCCGGACGAAGTCCGTGCGACAAAAAAAGGGAGCCAAGCTCCCTTCGTACATATCCGCGACGCACTCAATCCGGCGCACCGCGTCCGGCCGCGCTCCGCTACCGGATAAAATGCGTCCACTGCCGCTCCTCGGCTTCGGGCGTCAGCGCCGGACCGACGCCCGCCTTCAGCAGGCGGGCCATGTTGCGGGCCAATACGCGCATCGTCTGCAGCCCCTCGGCGTCCTCGCGGGCTTCGCCCGGCAGACGTCCGTGGACGCTGTTCCAATACTGCGACGGAACGACCGGCATGTTCATAATCGTAAAGTATTTGTTCAGCCGGTCGAACGTCGCGCTCGCCCCGCCCCGGCGGCATACGGCGACCGCTGCGCCGGGCTTGTAGGCGAGATATTTCCCGCAGGAATAGAACACACGGTCGAGCAGGGCGCAGAGCGACCCGTTGGGACCGGCATAGTAGACCGGCGAACCGACGACGATTCCGTCGGCATCGGCGAGTTTCTCCCGCACCGTCGTATAGAGCGCGTCCGAAAAGACGCAATGCCCCAGCTCGGCGCATTTTCCGCAGGCGATACATCCCTGCACGGCCTTGGTCCCGATATGGACGATCTCGGCCTGCACGCCCTCCGACTCCAAGGTCCGTGCGACCTCGGAAAGGGCTATAAAAGTGTTTCCCTCGCGATGGGGGCTTCCGTTTATCAGCAGTACTTTCATCGTAAAAGAGTTTTCGCAAAGATATATTTTTTAGCGATAAGCCGCACATTCCGCGCCGGAGAACTCCGCACCGCCCCCGCAACCGGAAATCCGGGCATAAAAAAAGGGGATTCTTTCGAATCTCCTTCACTCTCATGCCTGACAAGAACTATTTGTTGCAGCACTCGCCCTCGGCTTTCTCGGCGCAGTCTTTGGTCGAATCGCACTTCTCGGCGCAGCAAGCCTCCGTCGAGTCGCACTTCTCGGTGCACTCCGTGCAGGCAGCGGCTTCGGTCGTAGCGGCAGCGGCGGCAGCTTCGCCTTCGGCAGCCTTTTTGTTCGAATTACCGCAGCAGCTTACCATTGCGACGGCAGCCATAACGACAACAAAAGAGAAAATCTTTTTCATAACGTCAAATGTTTAATTATTAGTTTTTCTGTAACGCCGCAAAGTTAGATATTAGCAGGATAAATGCAAATAAAAAACTAAAAAACTTTCGAAAAGGGAAGTTTTTCAGTTCAAAAGGTCGGCAATGGAGAGGGTTTCGTTCTTGACGAAAGCCTTGGGGAAAGCAGACGACACCCTGCCCTTGAGAATGATGGCCTCTTCCGTGGTGAGACAGTCCCCGACCGCGACCTTGAAATAGGGATTCTCGTAGACCATGTAGACCTTGATTCCCGGATAGTTCTCCTCGAAAAGCTTCTTGGCGGCGATAGCCCCGGCGCGGGCGTCCTGCCCGTTGTCGAAGAAGATGCAGACCCGGTAGCCGGGGAAACGCAGGCGCACGCCCGTCCGCGAAGCTTCATTCACGGCCCGCGCCGCATCCCCGTACTCCGTAACGGTGACCTTTGCCGTGCCGAATGCGGCGTCGGATGCCACGGGAGCAGCCAGCCGCTCCTTGAACGCATCCAACGACTGCGCGCGCAGGGGCGTGTAAGCCGCGGCGGCAAAAAGAATCAGCAGGATGGTCAGCGATCTGCGCATTACTCTTCCAGATAGTTTTTCACGTCGTTCAACGACAGCCCAAAGATATTCAAAAATTCCGACAACGGCATCATCTCCCGCGAAATTTTTACGCGCGCGGGACCGCCGCGCCCCTCTATGGCGAACGAGACGCCGATCTTCGAAATATCGTCCTCCCGGATCTTCTTGGTCATCACATGGAGCGCCATCGGGTCGGAAGTCCGGATCCGCCACAACGTCGTGACGCTCGCCGTCGCACGACGGGGCGCCTCGGCCGGCTCGCGCAGAGCGACCTTCGTCACGACTCCTCCCGCATAGTAAACGGTAAGCGACGCCTTCTCCAGTTTCAACTTGTGCCCCGTGCCGTTCTTTATGCGCAATACGATCTCGGCCCCCGACAACCCCTGCCGCCGGGCCTTCTCGACCGCTTCGAGCCGGATGTTTCGCTGCGCCTTCTCGGCCATCCGGCGGCAGGAGCCCAACGGCAATACGACCCACAGCAGCAGTATGCAGAACAGCATGCGCCCCAAAGTCCTGCCGCCGCGCCCGGCGCCGCCCGAAACGCCATCCGCGGCACCGGACCGGAAGCAAAGCCTATTCCCCGGCCCGTCCCCGCCCGCCGCAGCGGGACGGCAGCCGCCCCTTCCCGCCGACGCGTCCTCTTCCGAAGAGCGAATCCGGCGGCAGAAGCGGTTATCCGAAGGCGCACTGCCCGGTCGTATGCGTTTTGCGTTCATCGTCACTTTTGTCCGGTGTAAATCTGCGCGATCCCGAAACTCTGGCTCCGGGCGCGGCACTCCCTGAACCCCGCGCGCTCCATCATCGCCATGAACTCCTTCGGTGCCGGAAACTCCCCGACCGACGCCGGGAGGTATTCGTAAGCCCGCTTGTCCTTCGACACCATGCCGCCGATGCGGGGCAGTATCTTATAGGTATAGAATTCGTACAACGCCCTGAACAGCCGGTTGCGGGGCCGCGAGAACTCCAGTACAACGACCTTGCCGCCCGGCTTTATCGTGCGGGCCATTTCGCGCAGCCCCGCATCCAGATCCCCGAAGTTGCGCACGCCGAAAGCCACCGTCGCCACATCCACCGATGCGTCGGCCACATGCAGGTGTTCGGCATCCCCCGCGTCGAGCACGACGCGCCCGTCAAGCCCCCGCGCCGTCACCTTGCGGCGCGCCACGTCGAGCATCCCCTCCGAAAGGTCCACGCCCAGCACCTGTACGCCGCGGATGCGGCGCGCCATCTCGATCGCCAGATCGCCCGTGCCGGTCGCCACGTCGAGTATCCGGTGCGGACGGCAGCGGCGCACGATGCGCACCACGCGGCGGCGCCAGATGCGGTCGATGCTCATCGAGAGCGTATGGTTCAGCAGGTCGTACTTCGGCGCGATGTTGTCGAACATCTCGCGGACCTCCTCTTTCTTGGTCTGTTCGGTATTGTACGGTTTCATTCGTATCGGATCGATTCGTCGGGTTTTACGGTAGATACTATGCAGGCCGGCACCACGAGCAGCGCGACGATCGCCGCCACGACGCCGGCGTTGAGCGCCAGCCACCAGCCCCACCCCAGCGCGACGGGCACTTCGGAGAGCAGGTAGCCCTCGGAGCTGAGTTTCACGACATGGAAATATTTCTGCACGAGACACACGGCCAGCCCCGCGGCGTTGCCCCACGCCAGTCCGCGCAGCGTGACGAACGCCGCCCGCCAGAGAAACACCTCCCGCAGTGTAGCGTTGCGCATGCCGAACGCCTTCAGCAGGCCGATCATCCGCGTACGTTCCAGCACGAGGATCAGCAGCGCCGAAGTCATGTTGAAAAACGCCACCACGAGCATGATGCCGATAATCACCGCGGCATTCACGTCATGGGCCTTCAGCCAGTCGAAAATATTGGGATAAAGCTCCGTCACGCTGCTCACGGCGAGGTTCGCCGTGTCGTCGGCATCGTCGTAGAGCAGGGCCCGTCCGAGCCTGCGGGCGAAATCGTCGGCTCCGGCCAAGTCCGAGGTGAAAATCTCGTAGCCCGATATCTCGCCGTCCGCCCAGTCCGCCAGCCGCTGCACGTTGCGCAGGTCGGTCATGATCACCGCATCGTCCATTTCGTCCATTCCCGACGAGTAGATTCCCGCCACCTTGAAACGGTCGCGCCGGGGCCTGTCTCCGGTCTCGACGAAGAGCATTTCGACCTTGTCGCCCACGCCGAGCATCAGTTTTTCGGCCATGCCGCGCGACAGCAGTATATCTTTCGTACGCACCGAATCGCCCACACGGGGCAGCTCACCCTCCACCAGCCACTGGCCGAACGAGGACCAGTCGTAATCCCCGTCCACGCCCTTGAGCATCACCCCCTGCACGGCATCCGCCGTGCGTACGATACCGCCCTTGACGGCATAGGGGGCCAGCGACACGAATCCTTCGGTGGTGCGGATCAGCTCCTCGGCGCGGGCACTGCGGCGCACGGGGGCCGAATCGAGCGTCCCCACGCCCCGCACGCCGTTCACCACGGCATGGCCCGAAAAGGCGGCCACCTTGCGGGACACCTCCTGCTTGAAACCCATGATCACGGCCATCGCCAGCAGCATCACTGCGACGCTCAACGCCACGGAAATCACGGCGATACGCTCCATCACACCGGGTTTGTTCTCCGGGGTGCGCTGCGCCGTCCGGCGGGCGATGAAAAAGGCGAGATTCACGGCTGCTTAATTTGCTGGAAAATTTATGCAAAGTAACACAATAATTTCGTATTTTTGCCCATCATAAACCCACTTTATGAAAAAACAGGCACTGATCACGGGAGCCACATCGGGCATCGGACGCGCCACGGCGCTCCGGCTCGCGGCCGAAGGATACGACATAACGGCGACGGGACGCCGCGCCGAACGGCTCGAAACGCTCCGCCGCGAAATCGAAGCGGCGGGCGGCCGCTGCACCGCGCTCGTCTTCGACGTGCGCAGCGAAGCGGAGGTCCGCAAATTCCTAAGCCCCCTCGAACGGGTGGACCTGCTCATCAACAACGCCGGACTGGCTGCCGGGCTGGAACACATCGACCAAGGCGACACGGCCGACTGGGACGCCATGATCGACACCAACGTCAAGGGACTGCTCTACGTCACGCGGGTCGTCACGCCCAAAATGGTCGCCGCGGGCGGCGGCCACGTATTCAACATCGGCTCGATCGCCGGCACCGAAGCCTACGAAAACGGCGCGGTCTACTGCGCCTCGAAACACGCCGTGCACGCCATTTCGCAGTCCATGCGCGCCGACCTGCTGTCAAGCGGAATCAAGGTGACGGAGATCCGCCCCGGCATGGTCGAGACCGAATTTTCCGAGGTGCGCTTCCACGGCGACAAGGAGCGCGCCGACCGGGTTTACGACGGCGTCACCCCGCTTACGGGCGACGACATCGCCGAAGCGATCGCGTGGGCCGCACAATTACCGGCCCATATGAACGTTAATGAAATGGTACTGATGCCCTCCCAGCAGGCGGGCGCTTACTACACATACAGAAAAAACCGTTAGACTATGACACACATGCTTTTGACCCTGCTTCAGTCGGGATATTACGCGGATTCGGGTTCTCAGGGAATCCACTACTCCGCAGCCATGATCGGAATGTACATACTGATCATCGTGATCGGCATCGCCGGTTACGCCGTGCAGGCGCGCCTGCAGTCGGTGTTCCGCAAATACTCCAAAGTCCAGTTCCCCGGCGGGCTGACGGGCGCCGAAGTGGCCGAAAAGATGCTGCGCGACAACCACATCCACAACGTCAAGGTGACGCATGTCAGCGGCCACCTGACCGACCACTTCAACCCGCAGACGATGACCGTCAACCTGAGCGACAGCGTCTACTCTTCGACCAGCGTCGCCGCGGCCGCCGTCGCCGCCCACGAGTGCGGGCACGCCGTGCAGCACGCACAAGGCTACGCGCCGCTGACGCTCCGCTCGCAACTGGTGCCCGTCGTGCAGTTCTCCTCGACGGCCGCCACATGGGTCATCATCCTCGGACTGGTGCTCATGACCACCACGCAGAACGCCCTGCTGTGCTGGATCGGCGTGGGCATGATCGCCATGTCGGCGATCTTCTCGCTGGTCACGCTGCCCGTGGAGTACAACGCCTCGGCCCGCGCGCTGGAGTGGCTGCAGGTCAGCCGCACGATGCAGGGAGCGCAGCTCGCTCAGGCGAAAGAGGCGCTGGGCTGGGCCGCACGCACCTATCTCGTAGCGGCACTGAGCGCCGTCGCGTCGGTTCTCTACTGGGTCTTCGTAATCCTCGGACGGCGCGACTGATTCCCGGATGAACACCCCCGAAAAAGACTGCATCCACCGGGGATGGATCGCGGCGCTGGCGCTGATCGCAGTGCTGACGGCCGTCAGTTTCATCCCCCCTCAGAGTCTGGGCGGCGTAAAACTCCGCCGGGCCAATATCCTCTCGGACCTCGTGGCGTTCGACGACGCGGTCGCCGTAGCCGAGGAGCCTGCGCTCTTCGACGAGGAGGATTTTCACGTCGATATGGAGCAGGTCGCCGAACGGATCGAAGCCGAGCGGATCGAAGCCAATTCCGCACCGCGCCCCGTACAGATCACCTTCGAATGGGCGCTCGCCCCGGACAGCGTCCGGCGCATGCCGGTCGTCCCCGACAGCGTCCGGCTGAACCCGACGCTGGTGGAGATCGAGGATTTCGGCACGCCCGATTCGAGCCGTCTGCAGGCTTTCTACGACACGCTGCTCTGCGCCCGGCGTCCGGTGCGCATCGCCGTGCTGGGCGACTCGTTCATCGAAGGCGACATCCTCACGGCGGACCTGCGTGAAAGGCTTCAGCAGGCTTACGGCGGCGGAGGCGCGGGCTTCGCGCCGATGGCCTCGCCCCTGACGGCGTTCCGCCGCACGATCAAAACCCAGTCGAAAGGCTGGACTTCCTACAACATCATGCAGCGCAAGGCCGCGCCGCAGAACCTGCGCGAGAACTTCTACATTTCGGGCTGGGTCTGCCAGCCTGCGGCCGGAGCTTCGACCCGCTGGGAAAACAGCGACTACCGCAAGCGGCTCGACAGCTGCACCGCGGCGCGGGTCTTCTTCATCAGCCCCGGCGAAAGCCGCGTGGAGCTGACGCTCAACGACTCGCTGCGCCGTGAATTCACGGTCGAAAGCGCCCCGAACATACGCCAGATCGCCGTCACGGCTCCCCACGTCCGCTCGCTCTCGTTCAAGGTGCTCTCCGGCAACGAGGGATTCATCGGCTACGGCGCGGTGTTCGAAGCCGACGGCGTGGTGGTGGACAACTACTCGGTGCGCAGCAACAACGGGCAGGCGATGTTCTGGACCAACCCGTCGGTCAATGCGCAGATGAACGCCCTGCTGGGGTACGACCTCGTGATACTGCAATACGGACTCAACATCATGCAGACGGGCGTGAGCAACTACACCAACTACGCCGGCCAGATCGAGAAGATGGTGGCTTACGTCCGCCAGTGCTTCCCGACCGCCGCCGTGCTGGTGCTGGGCGTCAGCGACCGTTCGGTGAAGACCGACGCCGGTTTCGAACCGATGGACGCCATTCCCCACATGCTCGGCTACCAGCGGGGCGCCGCCGAAAACACCGGAGCGGCCTTCTGGCCCACCTGCGACGCCATGCGTTCGCTGGGCGGCATGGAGCAGTTCGTCGCCAACGGCTGGGCCGGCAAGGACTTCACGCACATCAACTATGCCGGCGGCCGGCGCGTGGCGTGGTCGCTCTTCGACGCCCTCAACGCTGGGGCGAACCGGGCCTATACGGAAGCGGAAGCCGCACGCATCCGCCGGCAGGCCGAGCAGGCCGTGCTCGACAGCCTGCGGCGCCGGCGGATCGAACGCGACCTGATCCCCGGCATTCCGCCGGAAACCCTCAACGCACCGCTGAAATGACACTCCCCGCATTGGACGGCATCCCGGAAAAGCTGCAGGCGCTGCTCACGTACGACGCCTCGTCGCCGCTGATCTTCAGCAGCGGGCTGTTCCTGTTTCTGTTCGCCGGATTCATGCTCGTCTACAGCATGTTCCGCCGCGCCCCGATGGCCCGGATCGTCTACGTCATCCTCTTTTCGCTCTACTTCTACTACAAGTCGAGCGGCATCTACTTCCTGCTGCTGATCTTCGCCGCGACGAGCGACTACTGGATCGCCAAGGGCATCCATGCCGCCCGCTCGACGCGGGCAAAGCGGTGGCTCGTGGTGCTGAGCGTGGCGGTGAACCTCGGCATGCTGGCCTACTTCAAGTACACCAACTTCCTGATCGACATCGCCAACCAGATGTTCGGGCAGGGATTCATGCAGTTCCAGAACATCTTCCTGCCCGTCGGCATCTCGTTCTTCGTCTTCCAGTCGATGAGCTATACCATAGACATTTACCGCGGTCAGCTCAAGCCGCTCGACAACTGGTGCGACTACCTGTTCTACCTCTCGTTCTTCCCGCAGCTGGTGGCCGGGCCGATCGTCCGCGCAAGGGACTTCATCCCGCAAATCCGGCAGAACCCCATCGTCGTGACGCGCGAAATGTTCGGCACGGGCGTCTTCCTGATCCTGACGGGTCTGTTCAAGAAGGCGATCATTTCGGACTACATCTCGCTCAACTTCGTCGACCGCATCTTCGACGAGCCGCTGCTCTATTCGGGCTTCGAATGTCTGGCGGGCATCTACGGCTACGCCCTGCAAATCTACTGCGACTTCTCAGGCTATTCGGACATGGCCATCGGCATCGCCCTGCTGCTGGGATTCCGGTTCCCCAAGAACTTCGACGCCCCCTACAAGTCGGCCACCATCACCGAATTCTGGCGGCGGTGGCATATCTCGCTCTCCACATGGCTGCGCGACTACCTCTACATTTCGCTGGGCGGCAACCGCAAAGGCAAACTGCGCACCTACGGCAACCTGCTCATCACGATGCTGCTGGGCGGACTGTGGCACGGCGCCGCCGTCCGCTTCATCCTCTGGGGCGCGCTGCACGGCGCGGCGCTGGCGCTGCACAAGCTCTGGATGGCGGTCGTGCCGGGCGCCAAGGCCACGGGCGACCGGATGCACTGGTGGAGCCGCGCGGCCGGCATCTTCTTCACGTTCAACCTCGTCTGTCTGGGGTGGCTGATGTTCCGCGCCGAGTCGATGCAGACCGTCGAGCTGATGCTTCACCAGATTTTCTACAACTTCAACGCCGCGATGATCCCGCAGGTCGTCTCCGGCTATGCGGGCGCCTTCGCCCTGATCGCCGCAGGCTTCCTGCTCCACCTGATGCCCGGACGCGCGGACCGCTTCGCGCAGCGGCTGGTGTCGCACGCACCGCTGGTCCTGCAGATCGTCATGGCGGCGGCGATGATCTGGTGCGTGATGCAGGTCAAGTCGAGCGACATACAACCGTTCATCTACTTTCAGTTTTAAACTGCGTATGACGGCCGCCTTGCATCCCGGCATGTTCCTCCCACGGCCGGCAGCCGTATCTGCAAGTCCGGCCCCGCTCCCCGGAAAGACTTCCGGCAATGCGCCTAAAACGGCTTGCGACCATTTACGACAAATCCATTGCCCCATGTATACCTTCGACCACGACCTTTTTTCGGCCCTCAATTTCGACGGCGGCACCGCCTTGGACCGCGTGATGCTCACCGTTTCGGGCACCGCCATGTGGCTCCCGCTCTACGCCCTGATCCTCTGGCTGGTATGGCGGCGCAGCGGCTGGCGCGGCATGCTGATCTTCACGGTGCTGATGCTGGCGGCGATCGGACTCGCGGACATGGTGTCGGGCATCTTCAAGAGCAACGGAGTGCTGGGCGGCCTGCTCCCTGATTTCGAACCGCGCCCGCGCCCGATGTTCACCCCCTCGCTCGAAGGGCTGGACATCACGCCCGATTCGCTGCGCGTCATGCGCCGCGAGGCAGTCCCCCACCACTGGGCGGTCCACGTCCCGCCCGAAGCCGTCAGCGGCATGTACGGCACCGTCTCGGCCCACGCCGCGACCATCGTCGCGCTGGCCGTACTCGCCTGCGGCGCAATCCGCCGCCGCTGGTTCACGGGGCTGATGGTCGTCTGCTCGGTGGTGATCTGCTACTCGCGCATCTACCTCGGCAAACACTTTCCGATGGACCTCGTATGGGGCACGCTGGTCGGCGCCGCGCTCGGATACGCCGCACTGCGGGCCTACCGCCGTCTGATCCGCCGGGATTCCGCCGCCGGCTGACACATCCCGGAAGACTGGCCTCCGGACGACGCATCCCAATGCCCCCGGACAATAGCTTCCGCCCCGGACAACTCGCCCGGATAACTCGCCCGGACGACGCTTCCCGGACAATACGGCGAGCCGCAAAAAATGCGGCTCTTTTTCATTCCGTGCCGCGCCCGGTTCGTATTTCGGCAGAATTTATTAACTTTGCACGGTTAATAGTCAAAACATTCAAAAACATACGATATGAGCATCGAACTCAGTGAACAGGAACAGCTCCGGAGACAGTCGCTCGCAGCCCTGCGCGAGCTGGGCATCGACCCCTACCCCGCCGCCCGTTACGAAGTGACGGCCACGGCGCGGGAGATCGCCGAAAACTTCGACGAGACCAAGGGCAACTACGGGGACGTCCGCATCGCAGGCCGCATCATGACGCGCCGCATCATGGGCAGCGCTTCGTTCTTCGAATTGCAGGACCACACGGGCCGCATTCAGGTCTACATCCGCCGCGACGACATCTGCCCCGAAGGCGATCCCACGCTGTATAACACGGTGTTCAAGAAACTGCTCGACATCGGCGACTTCATCGGCGTCGAAGGCTTCGCGTTCCATACCAATACGGGCGAGCTGTCGGTGCACTGCCGCAAGTTCACGGTGCTCTCGAAGTCGATCCGCCCGCTGCCCGTGGTCAAGGAGAAGGACGGCCAGACGTTCGACGCCTTCACCGATCCCGAAGTCCGCTACCGCCAGCGTTACGTCGATCTGGCGGTCAATCCGCAGGTGCGCGAGGTCTTCGTCAAGCGCGCCAAAATCATCTCGACCATGCGCGAGTTCTTCAACTCGAAAGGCTACGTCGAGGTCGAAACCCCGATTCTCCAGCCTATTCCGGGCGGCGCCGCGGCACGTCCGTTCATCACGCACCACAATGCGCTCGACATCGACCAGTACCTGCGCATCGCCAGCGAGCTGTACCTCAAGAAACTGATCGTCGGCGGATTCGACGGCGTCTACGAGTTCGGCAAGAACTTCCGCAACGAAGGCATGGACCGCACGCACAACCCCGAATTCACCGTCATGGAGATTTACGTGGCCTACAAGGACTACCTCTGGATGATGGAATTCACCGAGCAGATGCTCGAAAAAGTCGCCGTGGCCGTAAACGGCACGACGGAGGTGACGCTCGACGGCAAGCAGATTTCGTTCAAAGCGCCGTTCCGCCGCCTGTCGATGACCGACGCCATCCGCGAAAAGACCGGCTACGACATCACCGGCCAGAGCGAAGAGCAGCTGCGCGAAGCCTGCAAGCGTCTGAACGTCGAGACCGACGCGACGATGGGCAAGGGCAAGCTGATCGACGCCATCTTCGGCCAGTACTGCGAGGAGGAGCTTGTCCAGCCGACGTTCGTCACGGACTACCCGATCGAAATGTCGCCCCTGTGCAAGCGTCACCGCTCGAACCCCGAACTGACGGAGCGTTTCGAGCTTTTCGTCAACGGCAAGGAGCTTTGCAACGCCTACTCCGAGCTGAACGACCCGATCGACCAGCTGGAGCGCTTCCAAGAGCAACTCCAGCTGAGCGAAAAGGGCGACGACGAAGCGATGTTCATCGACATGGACTTCGTGCGCGCACTGGAATACGGCATGCCGTCGTGTTCGGGCATGGGCATCGGCATCGACCGTCTGACGATGTTCATGACCGATCAGGCTTCGATTCAGGACGTGCTGTTCTTCCCGCAGATGCGCCCCGAAAAGAAAGCCGTGAGCGATCCGGTGGAGAAATACACCGAGATCGGCGTTCCCGAAGAGTGGGTGCCCGTGATCCAGAAAATGGGCTACATCACGGTCGAAGCGCTGAAAAAGCTCGCTCCGGGCAAGTTCTTCAACGACTTGTGCGGTTTCAACAAGAAAAACAAACTCGGCCTGAAGGCACCCTCGATCGAAGAGGTCAAAAAATGGTGCGAGGAATAATTCCGCTTGGAAAATTTATTTTACTTATAAAAACAAACCGAATATGAGAAAGAAAATTGTTGCCGGCAACTGGAAGATGAACACGCTTCCCGCCGAAGGTGTAGAACTGGCCAAGAACATCGTCGCAGGCCGCGGCGAAGTATGCTCGTGCGTTAATTTCATCGTATGCCCTCCGTTTACGCACCTCTCGACGGTTGCCGAAGCGCTCAAGGGTTCGGACGTCGCACTCGGCGCGCAGGACTGCGCAACCGAAGCCAAAGGCGCCTACACGGGCGAGATCGCCGCTTCGATGATCGCGGCGCTGGGCTGCAAGTACGTGATCCTCGGCCACTCGGAGCGCCGCCAGTACTACGGCGAGACTTCCGAGACGCTCAACAAGAAGATGGCGCAGGCTTACGCAAACGGCCTGACGCCGATCTACTGCGTGGGCGAGAACCTCGAAGAGCGTGAAGCCGGCAAGCACTTCGACGTGGTGAAGGCTCAGATCGAAGAGGTCGTCTACAACCTCACCGCCGAGCAGTACAAGGACCTCGTGATCGCATACGAACCCGTTTGGGCCATCGGCACGGGCAAGACCGCAACTGCCGAGCAGGCGCAGGAGATCCACGCCTACATCCGCAAGGTGCTGGCCGAGAAGTTCGGCGCAGCAGCCGAAGAGACGGCGATCCTGTACGGCGGTTCGTGCAAGCCCTCGAACGCGGCGGAAATATTCGCAAAGGAGGACGTGGACGGCGGCCTGATCGGCGGCGCAGCCCTCAAGGCGGAGGATTTCCTCAGCATCGGCAAAGGCTTTGCTAAATAAGCGGTCCCGACCGCAAACAAAAAAGCTCTTCCTCCGGGAAGAGCTTTTTTCATATCCGTCCCGGAGCGTCCCGCCCCGAAACGCCGCCGGCCTATTTCCCGGCCGGGTCGGGCAGGTTCTCCATCACGTTCCGGTAGAAGTCGCGCACGTCGTTCCAGCGGTAGTAAGGCGCCAGATCGCTTGCGACGGGAATCCGCACCTCGCGTTCGTTGTAGAGGAACTTCACCAGCACGTCGTCCGCAGCTTTCTTACGGTAGAAGACCAGCTGGATATTGGCCGCCATCGGCGATATTCTATACAGGGGCCACATTTGGGCGATCTTCTCAGGATCGCTCTCCACGACGTCGCACCCCTCGAACTGCAGCAGCGACACGAACGTCATCAGGTTGCCGTCGTGGCCGAACCGCAGGTCGGCCGAAACCGCTCCGCCCTCCACGGCCCGGTCGGCGCGCGTGAGGAAATCCTCCAGCAGCGCCTTGGCGTAATACTGCGGAAAACGCCTGTTGAGCGGCGAGGGACCGCGGATCACGTAATACTTATAGTTGTCGTACACGTTCAGCCCGTAAAGCTCGTCGGTGGTAAAGAGGTCGTAAAACGAAATTCCCAGACCGACGTTCTGCATGTCGGCGGCGAAATAGAAAAGGCCCTTCATCAGCTTCTGCGCGTCGATCGTCCGCACGAACTCCCCGTCGGCGAACAGCTCCGACATCAGCCGGTCGGGACGCACGAACCGATCCCCGATCCGCTCGTACTCCTCCTGCCAACCGCCCTTGTCGATGAAGTCGAGGTACTCCCGGCTGAGCGTCGGATTGGTCGGCTTGCTGTAGAAATTGAGGTAGCGCGTCGTCCTGCGGCCCGCCGTGCGCGACACCTCCAGACGGGGATTAAGCTCCTTGAGCCGCTCGCAGAAAGCCGCCATGCTCAGCACGCACCGCACCACGAGGGTCGCCTGCGCATCGACGACCGCGCCGGAGCGGAATACTTCGGGGAAATTGCGGTACATGCGCCCGGCGATCTCCCGGTGCTGCTCGGCGCCGAGGGGCGAAAGATCGCCGCCCCGGTTGATGCCGTCGTCGTAGACGCGCTTCACCCGGCCGTAGACCTCGCGTCCCCGCTCGGTAAACGCATTCGCGGCGTCGGCGGCCCGGAAAACGGCCATCACCTCGTCGTATTCGCTGTCGTGCAGCAGCCAGCGCGAACCGTGCCGGCCGTAGTGACTGATATAAAACGGCTTATAACCCTTCGGCGCAGGCGTCAGCACGGGATTGTCGTAGGTGTAGACATAATATACGCCGCCGGACTTGCGGGGATTTGCAGCTATTTCGTCCCGGAGGTTCTGTCCCGAAGCGGCCAGCGCCGCGAGGGAGCAGAGAACGGCCGCGAATAGTTTTGTAAATCTCATCTGTTTTTCGTTCGGTTACTGAATGATAAAATCGGACATCAGAAAGTAGTGGTCGCTGGGGTACAGACCATCGACCTTGTCGCGGAGAATCTCCGCCGCAACGGGTTGCAGGTTGCCGCGCACGAAGATAAAGTCGATGCGGCGCGCGTTCTTTTTCCTGTAATCCGGGCCTTTGAACCCGTGGTAGGTAAAGCCGGCTTCGCCGGGACCATGTACGGCCTCGTACGCCTCCTGCCACCCGGCGTCACGCAGGCACGCGACGGGTGCATTCTCGATTCCCGAATTGAAATCGCCGCAGATGATCTGCGGGAAGCCGTCGGCATACTGCGCGCACTCCCCGACGATCATCTTCATCTGCTCGCGCCGCGCATCGTCCGACTTGTGGTCGAGGTGGATGTCCAGCACGCGGAACTCCGCGCCGCTCTTCCGGTCGCGCAGGCGCACCCAGTTGCAGTGGCGGGCGCGCATCGTGTTCCACGAACAGCTGCCCGCGGCAAGCGGGGTTTCCGACAGCCAGTAGCAGCCCGACGAGACGAACTCGTAGCGCTTTTTGCTGAAGAAAATCACGTTCTTGCCGATAAAGTGATAACCTTCGGTATAGGGATCCATCTCCGGACCTGCGAATCCGTAAGCGACATAATCCGAGAATTTCTCCTTGAAATAGTTATACGAATCGTAAATCACCTCCTGCATGCAGATCACATCGGGTCTGTACATGCGGATCGCCTTCAGGCAGGCGTCGCGGCAGTCCTCCCAGCGGCGTCCTGCGGTCTCGTCTTCGGGCAGTCCCGTGATGCGGACGTTGCAGGTCATGACGCGGGTCGCCGGCTGCCCGGACGCCGGACGCGCCGCAGTTGCGGAGACCGCCGTAACGCAGGCCGCAAGACAGCCAGCCAGACACAGCATAAAACTCTTCTTCATCGGTTCAAGTCTTAAAGCAAGCGCTGCAGCGGGCGGAATCCGGCCCGCCACAGGCTCACCCGGTTTAAACATTATCTAACCAAAAAACCGTATCAACGAAGGTATGCACCGGTCTGGCGCAGTTCTTCCCGCACCTTCTCCACATCGACCGCCGAGGGGCGTACGCCCTCTTCGAGCGCGATGCGCGCCGCACGTCCGGCGGCTTCGCCCAGCGCCATGCAGGTGGACATCACGCGCGTCGAAGCCATCGCTTCGTGGTTCATCGACGAGCAGCGGCCCGCAACCAGCAGGTTCTCGACCGCGGCCGGCACGAGCGAACGGTAGGGAATGTCGTAGCAGTCCTCGCACCAGTGGAGCGTGCAGTCGCCGCCCGTGGCATGGTGGATATCCACCGGATAGCTGGCCACGGCGACCGCGTCGTCGAAGCGGCGGCAGGCGAGGATATCTTCGGCCGTCAGGATGTATTTTCCGACGATCACGCGGCTCTCGCGGATGCCCATAAAGGGAGCCACCTTCTCGCGCCATGCGTTCTCGAAGCCGGGAACGAAGTTCTTCAGGTAGCGTTCCAGCTCGTAAATCTGCTTGCGGCCCTCCACCTCGCCGTGCGTATAGCTTTCCGCCTTGGTCGAATCGACGCCGCTCACGCGCGACATGTTCACCCAGATTTCGTCGTCCTTGATGCCGGTAATGAGGATCGTACGCGCCACGGGAATCTTATACCCGGCCTCTTCGGCCTTGCGGATCTGGTTGCGCAGGCCGACGGTGATGAATTTCCCGGTCCGGAACTGCTCGGCGGGCATGGTGTCCATGTCGAAGACATCGGGCCGGCCGACCAGCGCATCGCGCAGTTTCTGCACGTCGACGCCCTTCATGCAGAACATCAGCGTCGGGGGCTGCATACCGCCGTCGGCATCGCCCTTGCGGCACTCGACGCCCGCACGGCAGGCCACGTCGCCGTCGCCCGTACAGTCGATGACCGTCTTGGCGAGGATCGCCTCGCGTCCCGCCTTGCTCTCGACGACGACGCCTTCGACGGCATCGCCGTTTTTAACGATGTCCGCGCAGAATACGTACAACAGCACTTCGACGCCGACCTCCTGCAGCATCTCCAGCGCCACGGTCTTCGCCTCTTCGGGATCGATGATCGTCAGGCTCACATGGAGCTTGCAGGGACGGTGTTCGCCGGCGGCGCCCCGCGCACGCAGGCGGTCGATGAAGAGCTGGGGCAGTCCTTTGATAATCTGGTTGCCCTTGCGTCCGAGGTAGCCCAGAATCGGCAGACCGATGGTCAGGTTGCCGCCCAGATAGCCGCGGCTTTCGATCAGCATGACGCGCAGGCCCTTGCCTGTCGCCGCACGTGCGGCCATGATGCCCGCAGGGCCGCCGCCCACGACGAGCACGTCCACTTCGGCGCGAACCGGAATCTCCCGCTGGGGTTCCGTAATCGTTGTTTTCTGATTTGCCATATTTGCAATGTTTTAGGTTTATTTTACGGTTTTCGGAGTTTCGTGGCGTACCATGCGCCACAGGATAACGGCCGTTACGAGGTGCATCACGCCCATGACGGCGAACAGCACGTTGCCCATCGTCGCCAGCAGCGAACCGATGAAAATGTTGAACACCGCGCCGCCCACGGCTCCCGCGCCGGCCGTGATGCCGACCACGCTGGCGACGTTCTTCACGGGGAATGCCTCGGCGATGACCACGCAGATCGTGTAGAGCCAGCTCAGGCACATGATCGCGATCAGGCTGAAGATCGCCACCACAAGTCCGATGCGCGCATCGAACGACACGGCCTGCCACTCGCTCACATAGGGCGTGAGGATGCACAGCGGCGCCACGAAGGCCATGAGGATCATCATCGTCTTGCGGGCCTTCAGCGCCGGCATGCCGCGGCGCACGAGCCAGTCGGACCAGACCGAGGTGAGGATGCCGCCGACGGCGCCGAACAGGAACGGCAGTCCGCCGATATACTGAATCATGTCGAGCGTAGCCTGCTGCGAGAGCCCCTGCGCTTCGCCCATGCTGCGCAGGTATCCCGGCAGCCAGAAGCAGCAGAAATACCAGACGGGGTCGCTGATCAGACGGATCAGCAGCACGCCCCAGAGCGAGCGCGTCGTCCACAGCTCGCCCCACGTGAAGGCCCGCTGCTGTTCGCCGTTGTTCCGCGCGACTTCGTCCTTGTCGGGGGCCATCGTGACGGCCAGCACCTCCTGCGGCGGATTCTTATAGATCAACGCCCATGCCACGGCGATCACCAGACCTACCAGACCGGCCACGATGAAGACGTCGTGCCACGGCAGGAACCGGGCCATCCACGCGATGACCAGCGGCGCGATGACCGTTCCCAGCGAACCGCCCGCCGTACAGAGACTGTTGGCCGTGGCGCGGTGGCGTTTCTCGAACCAGAGCGTGACGGCCACGATCTGTCCGGCGAAGATCGTCGGCTCGGCCAGTCCGAGGATGCCGCGGCAGATGGTGAATTCGACGACGTTGGTCGAAAGGCCGCCGCCGATGCAGGCCAACGACCATGCGACGATACCACCCAGCATCACCTTCTTCGACCCGAAGCGGTCCACCAGAATGCCCGATATGGGATACATGATGGCGTAACAGATCAGGAATACGTTGACGATCCACGCGTACTGGAGGTCTTCGATGCCGAAATGGGTCAGGATTTCGGGTTTGAGGATCGACAGCAGCTGGCGGTCGAGGTAGTTGCAGATGATTGCGACGAAAATCGTCGCCACAATATACCAACGACGCTTGTTCGGGTTTTGAAGTAAATTCATTCGGGTTTCTTTTGTCTTATCGGTTTATAAAAAGGTTCTCGGTGAAAGCGCCCAAGGCGCGGTAACGCTCATAGCGGAGCGCCAATATGCCGGACTTCGCGGCGTCGGGCGTGTAAACACGGGCGACGGACGGACAGAGCGCCCGCTGCGCCGCACCGACCGACGGATAGAGTCCCGCGGCGGCGGCCGCATGGACCACGGCGCCGAGCGCGCAGGAGTGCGCGCTGCCGGAGACTTCGATCGCCATGCCCGTCACATCGGCGAGCAGCTGCATGACAAAGGGGGATTTCTGCGAAATGCCGCCGATGCCCACCAGCCGTCCGATCTCCACGCCGTTCTCCGCCAGATGGTCGAGTATGGCCTTCGTCGCGAAAACCGTCGCCTCGGCAAAGGCGTAATAAAGCTCCGGTGCGGTCGCCGAGAGGTTCAGCCCCACGACCGAACCGGTCAGCCGGTTGCAGGGATAGGGCGAACGGCGGCCGTTCAGATAATCGGTCGCCAGCGGCGCATCGGCCCGCAGGGGCAGCTGCGCGGCGGCTTCGGCCAGTTTGGCCAGCAACCGCTCTTCGGTCTGCGCGGCCAGTGCGCGGAGCGTCTCGTTCTCAGGATCGGCCGGCAGCAGCACTTCGCGCAGCGGCCAGCAGAGCAGGCGCTTGAACCACGCGTACACGTCGCCGAAGGCCGACATGCCCGCTTCGAATCCGACCATGCCGGGAAGTATCGAGCCGTCCACCTGACCGAAAATGCCTTCGACCATCCGGTCGCCCATCTTTTCGGGCGGCATGACGGCCATGTAGCAGGCCGACGTGCCCAGATTCAGCACCACGGTCCCGTGACAGATGCCCGCGCCGACGGCGCCCGAATGGCAATCGACATTCCCCACTCCGATGACCACCTGCTCCGACAGCCCCAGTTTCGCCGCCCATTCGGGGCTGAGCGTACCTGCAGGAGTGTCGCAGCCGTACGTCCTGACGGGCAGACGCCGCAGGATGGGCAGCAGGACGGGGTCGAGTCCGGCGAAGAACTCTTCGGGCGGATAGCCGCCCCACTCTTCGGCCCACATCACCTTCGACCCGGCGACGCAAAGCCCCGACCGCAAATCCTCCATAGCGCGGCAGCCGGTCAGCACGGCCGGAATCCAGTCGCACAGCTCGACGACGGCCCACGCATCGCGGCGCAGCCGTTCGGAACCCCGCAGCAGGTGCAGGACCTTCGACCAGAAACACTCCGACGAATAGTGGTTGCCCGAACGGCGGGCGTAATTGATTTCGCCGCGGGCGCAGAGGGCGGTGATCTCCTCCGACTCCCGCTGCGCCGTGTGGTCCTTCCACAAAACGAACATCGCATCGGGATTCTCCTCATAACCCACCGTCAGCGACAGCGGCGTGCAGGTGCGATCGACCAGACACGGCGTGCTGGCGGTCGTATCCACGGCGATGGCGCGTATCGCCTCCGGCGCAGGACACTGCGCAATGACCTGCCGCAGCACCTGCTCCAGCCCCTCCAGATAATCCAGCGGGTGCTGACGGAACTGCGATTTCGCGGTGTCGCAGTACAATCCCCGGCCCCAGCGGGAGTAATTACAAACGGCGACGGCGATCCCTTCGCCGGACTCTGCATCGGCCAGCAGCGCCCGCACCGAGTCGGTGCCGTAGTCTATTCCAATAACGTACAGGTGTTCCATTATAGCTTATTTTCAGTGCAAATCGTCGCTAAACGAAAGGTAAAAGAGAGCAAAACCCCTTACTTGACTTTGCGAATATATTAAAATATTGCTACAAAAAGAAAATTTTCAACAAGAAATTTTGCAAATACAAAAAATAAATATAAATTCACCCCTGAAAAAGATAAGAAAAACAAACAAAAGCAAATAATGACTAACTTTACAGCGCAGACCTTCTCGCCGGCTCACCGGAAAAACGGGCGTTCCGTTTTCCGGGCGGCATATCCGGCGGACCGGGTATTTCGCTGTAATCCGGGCAGTTTCTCCGACTCCGGCACGGCAGAATCCTCCGTTATCCCTTTCCCGACGTACTCTTCATATACCTATATTTTATATAAAGAACGGAAATCGGTCCGAATAAGTATCGGCCCCGGAATTTCCGCATGATCCGGCGCCGGATTTTCTTTCGGACTTTTCTTTTTTCGAAAGAGCATCTTACAACAACGAAAAGAAACTTCATCCATAATTCAGACAACAAAGAGAAAACACCCGCATACACAACCAAGACAAACGACCTCACATTATGAAACCTGAATTTCCGGCCTTTTCGGGCCAATAAACCCGGATTCCTTCCGACGGACAGGCGCACCGACCCGCGTCTGCCCCGCGGTGTTTTATCCCAAGACCAAAGACCTTAAAATTTTACTAATTTTACCAACTATGAAAAAACAGCTACGCACCTTAACAAAACTGTTGGCAGCGGTCATCGCATGCTGCCTGAGTGTGGCCGTGCACGCCCAGACGACAGTCCGCGGAACAGTCACCGACGCGGACGGCATGCCTCTCGTAGGAGCTACCGTGATCGTCATTACAGGCACTCAGCCGGGGGGGGGTACCACGACCGATGCAAACGGTAAGTTCGCCATTGCGGCGGCTCCCGGCCAGCGGCTCTCCGTCTCCTACATCGGCTACAAGGAGACTTCGGTCGAAGTAACCACCAAGACCGATTACGACATCCGGCTCGAAAGCGACAATGCGCAGATCGACGAAGTCATCGTCGTGGGCTACGGCACCCAGAAAAAGGTGAACGTGACGGGTTCGGTGGCCACCATCGACTCGAAGGCGTTCGACAAACGCCCGATCGTCTCGACCTCGGCCGCCCTGCAGGGCATGGCTCCGGGCGTCACCGTCACCACGCAGTCGGGCGCACCGGGCGATGACGGCGGCGCGATCCGCATCCGCGGCATCAACTCCTTCGGCGGCAGCTCGACCTCGCCGCTGGTGCTCATCGACGGCATCGAAGGCAGTCTGGACAGCGTCGATCCCAACCTGATCGAATCCATCTCCATCCTCAAGGACGCCGCGTCCTCCTCCATCTACGGTTCGCGCGCCGCCAACGGCGTGATCCTCGTAACCACCAAGCGCGGTTCGAAGGAGCGGTTCTCCATCACCTACAAGGGCTATGTGGGCTGGCAGTCGCCGACCGACCTGCCCGACATGGTCAATGCGCTCGAATTCCGCGAGCTGACACGCGCCATGTACCTCAACGACGGCGTGGACCTCAACGGCGAAAAGCCGGGCAGCACCCCCATTCCCGATTACAACGACGAGGATATGGCGCTATACCGCAAAAACTGGGGCAAGGACCCGGATCTTTATCCCAATACGGACTGGCAGGACGCCGTGCTGACCGGTTCGGGCTTCACCCACAGCCACAATGTTTCGCTCAGCGTGGGCAGCGAGCGCGTACGCATGCTCACCACGCTGGGATACGTGGATCAGGAAGGCATCATCAAAAATGCGGACTTCCAGCGTTACACGTTCCGCAACAACGCCGACGTCAAGTTCAACGACAAAATGTCGATGAAACTCGACCTTTCGTTCTCGAACGACGACCGCAAGGCCTCGCCCTATCAGAGCACGATCTTCAACTACATGAACACCCGTCCGGCCGACATTCCCAACCAATTTTCGACCGGTCTTTACAACGGTCTGGGAATGCAGGGCATGAACCCCGTAGCCCTGATGCTTTACGGCGGCAGCAACAACACCAACACCATACGGCTTTCGGGAGCCATCACGCTGACCTACGAGCCTGCAAAATGGCTCTCCCTGCAGGGCATGCTGGCGCCGCGCTACACGACCACCAACCGCCACAACTGGAAGAAGCCCGTTACGACCTATCAGGACTACAAAGGCACCTCCACGCTGACCTCCGCGTCCTATGCCACCCTCACCGAATCGGGTTCGCGCGCTTTCTACGGCAACTACAACTTTCTGGCAACGCTCAAGCACAACTTCAGCGGCCACGACCTGAAACTGATTCTCGGCGCCGAGCGCAACACGTACGACTATAAATACCTGATGGCCTACCGTCAAGTCTTCAATTACAACTACGACCAGATCGACGTAGGCGAAATCGACAACATGGACAACTCCGGCCGCCGTTACGAGTGGGCCATACAGTCCTACTTCGGCCGTCTGAACTACAACTACAAGGAGCGCTACCTGCTGGAGGCCAACCTGCGTATCGACGGATCGTCGCGCTTCAACAAATCGAACCGCTGGGGTTACTTCCCCTCGGTATCGGGTGCATGGCGTATCTCCGAGGAGCCGTTCATGCAGGATGTCAAACACATAATCGACGGATTGAAACTCCGCGCATCGTACGGTACGCTCGGCAACCAGAACCTTGCCGGCGGCGACGCAGCCAGCTACTATCCCACCACGCAGAACCTCGCGATGGGACAAATCTCGATGAACGACAATATCTACTCGCTCGTCACCCTCAACACGCTGGCCAACCCCGACATTAAATGGGAAACCACCACGATGCTCGACGTCGGCGTGGATTTCTCGCTTTTCAACAAGCTCAACATCACGGCCGACTGGTACCGCAAGGAGACCAAGGACATTCTGATGAAACTCGACATGCCCCTCGGCATCGGTCTCAACGCTCCCTACCAGAATGCGGGTAAGGTCCGCAACACAGGCTGGGAGGTAAGCGTAGGTTACAACAACCAGTGGCGCGACTTCTCGTTCGGCGTGCAGGCCAACCTGTCCGACGTCAAGAACGAAATCCTCGACATGCGCGGCAAGACCTCGACCAGCGGCGTGCTGCGCAATCAGGAGGGTTATTCCATCGGCAGCATCTATGCGCTGAAAAGCCTCGGCATCATCCGCACGCAGGAGGAGGCCGACTGGGTCAACGCCAACTGTCCGCAGTTCAAGGAAACCGTCCAGATCGGCGACATCCGCTATGCCGACATCGACGGCAACAACTCGATCGACGAGAACGACAAAGACATCGTCGGCAGCACGATCCCCCGCTACACCTACAGCCTGAACCTGAACTTCGGCTGGAAAGGGCTGCGTCTGGGTCTGCTGTTCCAAGGCGTCGGCAAAACGGACGGTTATCTGAACACCTATTACGTAATGCCCAGCAACCAAGGCGGTACGTTCCGCAAGGAGCACCTCGACTGGGCGAGCGCAGAGAATCCCAACGGCAAGACTCCGCGTCTGACGAGTGCGAACAAAAACAACTGGTACGACTCGTCGTTCTGGATGAAAAGCGCCGCTTACCTCCGCCTGAAGAACATCCAGCTGGGCTACGAACTACCCAAGTCGTGGATGCACCGGATCGGTCTCAATTCGGCCTATCTTTACGTCAATGCGCAGAACCTCTTCACGGTCACCAACTTCTGGGACGGCTACGACCCTGAGGTGGGTTACGGAGGCGATTCGAGCGGCGACTTCGACGTCGTGAAACTCGGCTCGGCGAACAACTATCCGCAGGTAAAGATCGTTACGGTCGGACTCGAACTCAAATTTTAACGCATTACAACCATGAAAAACAAAATAATCACCGGCATAGCGCTCTGCAGTCTCTTCATCACGGGCTGCTCGCTCGACAAAGCATATCTCAACGGTCCGAATGCGTCCACGTTCCCGGCTACGAAATCGGAGGTGGAAGCGGGCGTCTTCGCGACCTACAAGGGCCTTACCCTGATCGACGCATCCTCGACGCCGTTCCCCGGCATTCAGGACAATGCTTCCGACATCGGCGCATCGCGTATCAACGCCGCCAACTACAACTACCAGCAGCAGTCGAAACTCCCGCCTTCGAACGCATGGGTGACTAAGGTCTACACCCAAATCTACAAAACCGCAGCCCGCGCCAATCTCGTACTGGACGGCATCGACAACGTCCGCGAGCTGATGAGCGAGCAGGAGTACAATATGTATAAAGCCGAGCTGCTGCTCGTCCGCTCCTTCCTCTACGACTGGGGCTGCCAGCTTTACGGCGACATCCCCTACATCGACCACACCCTGAAATTGGGCGACACCTACACGCGCACGCCGAAAGAAGAGGTGATTTCACGGATTCTCAACGAAGATCTTGCGGACGAAATGCTCGACTTTCTGCCGATCCGCCACAACAAGAACAGCTACGGATCGGCACGTCTGGGACGCGCAGGCGCCTATGGACTCAAAGCCCGCATCTGTCTGAACTGGAAATATTACGAAGAGGCGGCCTATTATGCCGACAAAGCGCTGAAACTGGCCGAAGAGGGCGGATATTCCCTTCAGGCATACGACATCCGCTACTGCGGCGAAGACCACACGAAGGGCGAACCCACTCCTTCCAATCTGTTCGGCATCAACGGTCACAAGAACAGCGACGAATGGATTTGGGCCTTGCAGTACAATACGGCGATCTCCAGCAACCAGCACAATGCCGGCTATTATGCGGCGCCGCGTATCGCAGGCGGCTGCTCCTACTTCAGCCCGACGCAGGCTTTCCTCGACGCCATCCAGTGCACGGACGGCAAGTCGATCGTGGAATCGCCCCTGTTCGATTACCAGAATCCGTGGAAGAACCGCGACCCGCGTCTCGATCTCTTCTGCGTACGTCCGGGTTCCCGCGTACTGGGCATGCAGTTCGAGACCAATCCTTCCGCCCAGACCATCAAGAACTACAATGACAAAGAAGAAGGCGTAGACGTCGCAAACTCGGAAGCCTACGGCAGCAAATCGGAATACGGCGCCAACGGTTCGAAAGGCCCGTGCGGTTACTTGTGGCGCAAATACCTCGACATTCAGGAGTACAAATACAACAATGCATTCGGCACCAGCTCGGTATGCGTGCTGAGCTATCCGCTGATGCGTCTGGCCGAGCTCTATCTGATCCGCGCCGAAGCCAACATCGAGTGGAACGGCGGCGACCTCAGCGTCGCCAAAGCCGACATCGAAACGATCCGCAGCCGCGCACACATGCCCGGTCTCAGTGAAAACCTCAGCCGCGACGGCCTGCGTTCGGCACTGCGCTACGAGCGTATGGTCGAACTCTGCAATGAGGGTTTCCGCTGGTTCGACATCCGCCGCTGGGATATGGCCGAATCGGTCATCTCCGGAACGCTCTACGCACCGGCTCTCGACGGTTCGGTATCGAACGCCGTACCGACGATCGACTCCGACTGGCACGTAACTTACAATGGCCAGACGTTCGACGGCAAGGATATGAACCTGCGCAGATTCATCACGATGTCCTACGACCCGATGAAAGACGCCCTGTGGCCCATTCCGGAGGACGAGCGCATCGCCAATCCGCTGATAACCCAGAACCCCGGTTATGCCGGCCATTCAATCGAGGAATAACAATAAAAACAAACACACTATGATACAACGGCTATACAGACTGCTGCTTCTCTTCTGCTCGATCGCGGTTTTCGCGGCCTGCTCGGACAGCGACGGCAATGACAATAACGGCGGAAACGGCGGAGAGATCGTTCCCGACGGCGGCGACACCTACGGATATGTCACGGGCGCAAACGGCAACCCCGTTCCGGGGGTTGTCGTCAGCGACGGCTTCACCTGCACGCAGACCGACGCCGAGGGCCAGTATGTGCTGACCCGCAACGCGGAATCGGGCTTCGTCTTCTACTCCCTGCCTTCGGGCTACAAGGTCAACATGCACAAGACCTACAAACTGCCCAAGTTCTTCACCAAACTCAAACCGGAAACCGCCCGCTACGACTTCACGCTGACGGCGCTGGACGCTCCCGAAACCCGGTTCGATCTGATCTGCATCGGCGACCCCCAGATCAACGAGGCGGCGCACGCCGTCCGGTTCAAGCGCGAAGCGGCCAAGGACATCCGGGAGTATTCCTCCTCGGCCGACATCCCGTGCTACGCCATCCACCTCGGCGACTTGGTGAACAACAAATGGGCGCTCTACAGCAACATGGTGGTGGCCCTGCAGCCCGAACAGACGGGAATCCCCGTATTCTCGACCATCGGCAACCACGACCACGAATTCCCGACGGCCAACGAGAAGGAGGCCCGCGCGAAATACGAAAGCTTCTTCGGTCCGGTGGACTATTCGTTCAACCGCGGCGACGTGCATATCGTATCGATGGACAACATCATCCACGAATGTCAGGAGAGCGCGGGTTACACCGGCGGTTTCAGCGCCGAGCAATACGAATGGCTGAAGCAGGACCTGAGCTATGTTCCGAAGGATAAAATGGTGATCCTGTGCGTTCACATTCCCTTCCGCAACAGCAATTACGCCTACTACGACGAAGTGCTGGAGCTGCTCTCGCAGTACAAATACGCAACGATCATGTCGGCCCACACCCACTCGAACATCAACCACATCCACACCAAGAACGGCAAGGAGATCTTCGAGCACATCACGGGCACCTCCTGCGGCGCATGGTGGCGCTCGACCGTCTGCACCGAAGGCACGCCCATCGGCTTCGGCATCTACCGCATCGACGGGGCCGCGATGAAGGAGTGGACCTACAAATCGGTGCAGCACGACGAAGAGTTCCAGATCCGGCTCTACCGCGGTTCCGACAAATTCACCGGCGGCGGCGACGCTTCGTACTACTTCTCGAAGAAAAACGCCGGCCAGATCGTCGCGAACATCTGGAACTGGGACCCCGCTTGGACCGTCAATGTCTATGAAAACGGCGCGAAAACCGGCACCATGACCCAATATTCGGACAAGGACGCATGGACGGTGGCCTATCACATCGGCATCCTGAACAACAGCAGCAGCTACAACAAGTCCACGGATCACATGTTCTATTACACGCTGACGAATCCCGCTGCGGACGTAAAGGTCGAGGCGATCGACCGCTTCGGCAACAAATACGAACAGACGGTCTTCACCGACCCCGATTCGCATCCCGGCATATATCATCTGGATTATTAAAAACAGACTAAGAACCGAACCTATATGAAAAAGTTATTATTATTCCCCTGCCTGCTTCTGGCGCTCGGCCTGAGTTCGTGCGAATCGTCGGACGACGAAATCATGAGCATCGAACTGGTCAGCCCCAAAAAACTTGCGGTTACGACCGAGTTGGCGACAGCCTCTTTCAAATGGGATGCCGTCGCAAAAGCGGAAGGCTATGCCTATGCTTTGGACAACTCCACCGAATACACGACCATCGACGCAGCGACCACAACCCTGAAGCTGACCCGACTCTCGCGCGGTTCGCATACGTTCCGCATCTATGCCGTCGGCAATCAGGAACACACGACCGACTCGGCCGAACGCACCGTCGATTTCGACATCGACCCGACGCTTCCGACCCCGGCCCCGTCATGCACCAGAGGCGAATCCGCAGACGAGGTCGTCGTCACATGGCAAGCCGTCAAAGGCGCCATCGGCTATGCCTACAAATTCAACGACGAGACGCAATGGACCGAAGTCGGAGCCGACGTATTGAAAATCACCAAGAGCGGATTCGATCCGGAAGCGAAAAACACCTTTACCATATACGCCAAGGGCCAACTGCCCGATTCGGAGGATTCGGAGGAGCTTACGCTTCCGTTCCAGCTGATCGACACTTCGGAGGGCGTATGGGCAAGGACTTCCGACGGAAGCCTGTACGAACTCAAAGAGTCGGAATCCGGCATCTATACCGCTGCGATCACCTGCAAGGCCTCGGACGACATCACCATCCTGATTGAGAACACGCCTTACGGGTTCACCGCTTACAGCGGCAACGGCGGCATCGGAACCGTAAACAGCGTTTATGCGACCGTCCCGTTCTACACCTACCCGGCGGCCGTATACTACGTGCGGGAAAGTCTCGGACAAATGACGGCCAAGACCGAAGATGCTGATATAAATAAATTCTGGGTCAATGTTTCGGGATCGACCTGCAAAATAGACGTCGAGATCGACTGCACCAACGCCGACAAGACTCCGCGCTATCGCCTGAAACTCGTCGAGAACGAAGATCCGTCGATCATTCTGGAACAGTATTTCGATCTGATGGTATACGGAGGCGACTGGATCCAGACGGGGAAAGTGGCAAGCAGCGGCAGAAAACTGGCATCCACGAGTCCTGCGGCCATCGACGGCACCGAACCTGCCACGGCTACTGCAAGTTACACGACGTTCGGCATAAACATCAGTTCCGACAAGGATGCGGCACCGGCCTATCTCGCAAACCGGGGACTAACGGATTGGGGCATCAAATACTGTTATGAGTTTCCGGGATATGTCCGTCTCTCCAATTCGGCTTCGGGTTCGAATATGTATTACGGAGTGCTGACCACGCCCAAACTGTCAAAACTGACCGCGGCATCGATCGTCACCGTCACATTCGACGCCGTCCGGTTTGCATCGGAACACGACATTCCCGTCAAAGTACTGAATGCCGGAACAATCGCTTCGGCGCAAGTGGTCGTCGAAGGCAGCGGTTCGGCCGCATCGATCGCTCCGGAAAGCGGCGGCAAGTCGATCAATATCACATCGGCGCACTGCCCCAAACACGGAAACGAGGCCTTGAAGAAATGGTCCAATTTCTCGATAACCATCGAAGGCGCGACGGCGGAAACCCAGATATGCTGGGATACGACAGGTGCAGGATCTACCAGCGCCAACGGCCGTATCTGTCTGGACAACATCGTTGTCAGGAAAAACTAAACGAACACTTTCACACGATCCGGCGGGCGGAGGGACAATCCCCCGCCCGCCGATCGTTTAAAATCAACTTCCTGCAAAATGAAAAAAACACTGATATTTCCGCTTCTGGCCGCCGCGCTCCTCTGCAACTGCGGAGGCTCCGACGACAAGGAGCCGGGAGCGGGCGAGGGCAACGGCAGCATCACGGTCGTCGAACCGACGACGGCGTTGGGCGCCCCGAACGACGACATCTTCCGGCTGCAGCTCAAACCGGGCAAACTGATTACGCTCAAACAGGTCAACACGACCAACTGCAAACGCGCCGCGGCGACCGGCATGTGCATCGACATCATGGCGCAGGACGCCACCATCTTCGCCGAAGGAATGACCGACGCGAAACTCGACGCACTGTTTTCCGAGGCGGGAGCGGCAATCGGCTCCGCCGCAGCAAGCCTTTGGGGCATCCATCTGCCCTACCGGACATACGACATTTCGGCGACCGACGAAGCGGCCCGCACGACGGCCGTAGCAAAACTCAGAACCGTGATAAACAGCGCCATGAAACACATGTCGCCCAAGCATTTCGTAATTCACCCCTCCACCGGCACGATACTCACCACCGGAAGCGACTTCGCGGCACGCAAGGCCCAGAGCCGGAAATCGCTCCGGGAATTACAGACCCACATCGCGTCCTGCAATTCGACGTACGGCCTGCACACGATTCTCTGCGTGGAAAACTGTCCCCGAAGCGTCGCCTACGATGCCGAAACGATGCTCGCCCTGCTCAGCGGCGAGGAGCTGGAGCAGGTGCGCGTCTGCCTCGATACGGGCCACGCCCTGATTCCGCTGAACGGGTCGTATATCAATCCGACCAGAAACGGCGACGCCGTCGCCATACTCCGAAAGCTCGGCACACGCCTCGGCACGCTGCACATCCAGCAGAATCGCGGCGCCGAAGGGCAATCCGGCACGCTGGACAAGCACCTGCAGCCTTACGACGGAGGACTGATCGACTGGGGAGAGTTCTATTACGAACTGCTGAAAAACAACCGTTACCGCGGCTGTTTCCTCTACGAAGTCTCCTTCACGGACACCTACGACGGTACGACGGCCACGATCGAATCCGCCAAAGCGAATTACACGGGCCTCGTCTATCCGGCCTTCACCCATAGGCTGAACCGCCAATAGGTCCCCGGCAGCCGGACGACGGACGACGGACGGACAAGGGACAAGGGACAAGGGAATGTCTCCGAACCGGCAAAGTTTCCGCCCGCCGGCAGGAGTAACGGACAAACCATCCGCCGCACTCCTCCCGCACGACAACGAATCTTTCCGCCGAACGACAAATCCTTTCACACAAACGACAAATCCTTCGCATAAACGACAGATTCACCCG